>CAZUYY010000055.1:0-10416 GCA_964624935.1 uncultured Prolixibacteraceae bacterium | reverse complement strand
ATGGTATTGCTCAATATGAGAAGCTTTCCAAAATCATTGTGTTTAAAGGCGGAACAGTTTTAAAGAAAATCTATTTCAAAGATTATCGGTTCTCAGAAGATCTTGATTTTACACTGCTTGATATTGATGTTAGCAATGACCAAATATTTTCATGGTTTAAAGAAACCTTTAAATATACCCGGGATGAAGCAAATATACCTCTTGAAATAATTGACAACAATGAACATGAGGACGGAGGAATAAACTTTTATATAGGTTATATTGGACCGTTAGGAGGACATGGCAGTAATAAAAAAGTGAAAGTTGATATTTCAAGAAGCGAAAAATTGGAATTTGAACCAGTTAGTAAAAATGTTTTTCTTGGATATTCCGACATGAAAGCTCATCAGCTTTTATGTTATCAGTTGGAAGAAATACTGGTCGAAAAGATGCGTTCGGTTATGCAACGGATGCAAGCAAGAGATTTATATGATATCTGGTATTTGCTTGAATTGCAGGAAATAAAGGTGGATTTTTTGATCGATGAGTTCTCCAATAAATGCAAAAGTAAAGGATTGTCTGTTACTGATTTCCATAGAAAACTAGAAGAAAGATTACCCCAATACAAAGGCCGTTGGAAAAGTACCATGATTGAACAAATAAAGGATTTGCCTGACTTTGAACAAGTGGAGCGGGAAGTATTAAGACATTTAAAGAAATTGAACCTTTACTAAAAACAGATACCGACTTGCCTTCTGATTCCTGAGAATTTTAATAAATTCCAGGAAAAGGCTTTTACCTGGGTTGTATTTTTTGATATCCAAACGAGAGAAATTCTTTGGGCTTCGGAAGTCACTGGTCATTTTGAACACATGGAATATACTGCTCACTGGGGTTCCGGGGTCATTAATGGATTTAAATCTTTAATCCACACTAAATATAATAGATGACAATAGCTGCATCTATATTATCACTTATTAAGCACTTGTAACCTGGTTTGCAACCATATATCTGCAGAAGAGGCACCTACCAGGATATCATAGTTCCCGGGAACTACGGAATAATCATTTTTGGAATAATCCCATTGTCTTAGCTCTCTTATAACCAATGGAATTGAAACTGTCTGTTCTTCGCCTTTTTTTGTTCCAATACGCTGAAAGGCTACCAGTGATTTTATTGGCTGCAAAGTACCGTTTGCAGGTCTTTTGGAATAAACCTGCACAACTTCATCCCCATCATAATCGCCTGTATTTTTCAATTTCAGACTGATCATTATTGTGTCAGAAGGGGAAACTGTTGATTTCGACAGGGTAAGAGCAGAATATGAAAAGGAAGTGTAACTCAATCCGAAGCCAAAGGGAAATAAGGGATCGCCATTAAAATACCGGTACGTGCGGCCTTTCATTGAATAATCCTCAAATGCCGGAAGATCGTTCACCGACTTGTAGAATGTTATTGGTAAACGTCCTGCAGGATTATAATCGCCAAAAAGAATATCGGCCAGAGCATTGCCTCCTTCTTCACCGGGATACCAAACATCCAATATAGCAGGCAGGTTATCTTTTGCCCAGATGAATGATAATGCGCTTCCACCAGTTAATACCAGGATAACAGGTTTCCCGGTTTTATTAAGTTTTTTCAACAGTTCTGTTTGATTATCCGGGATATCCAAACTCGTGCGATCGCCTCCACTGAATCCTTTAATCTCGACCTTCATTTCTTCTCCTTCCAGGTTTGGAGAAATTCCACCTACAAAAATTATCACATCAGAAGTTGATGCCAGATTTAATGCCTTTTGTTCAGATGGAGATAGTGGGGAATGATTTATTATGTCCCTGTGGTTCGTATCGTCTTCCATTGGCGGAACCCCCATAATATAGTTTACAATGATCTTCTTTCCTGCTCTGTTTTTAATTCCCTGCAGCAGGGTGACTGGATTTGAGGGAGTTCCATTGTAATTCCCCAAGAGGACGCTCAGGTTATCGGCATAAGGTCCGATCACTACCATGGATTTTATGTTCTGTGAAAGCGGCAGAGTGTTATTGTCATTCTTCAGGAGAACGATACTTTGCTGAGCAACTTTTCGTGCAAGTAAACGGTTCCCTTCATTATCGTTCTCTGTAAAAGGAATTGCGGAATAAGGGACATCCTGATCAGGATCGAACATTCCAAGACGAACCCTTGCCGTGAACAGACGCTTCACCGACTGGTTGATAAGTGCCTCACTGATGTAACCTGTTTTCACGGCATCAACCAATGATCCATATTCATCGCCGCAGGTCAGGTCACAACCTGCCTTTACACCCAGTACGGAGGCTTTTTCTGCATCAGCAACCAGGGCATGGCCTTTGTACATATCCCAGATGGCGCCGCAATCGGAGACTACATATCCCTGAAATCCCCACTTCTTCCGCAAGATTTCATCCAGCAGGAGATCACTTGCACAACAGGGCACATTATAAACCCTGTTATAGGCACCCATGACAGAGGATGCTTTCCCTTCCCGTATCAGGGCTTCAAATGCCGGAAGATAAGTCTCATAAAGGTCCTGCTCACTGCACCAGGCATCGAACCTGTGACGCAAAGGTTCAGGCCCGCTGTGAACTGCAAAATGCTTTGTCGTTGATATTACTTTCAGGTATTTCGGGTCATTACCCTGTAACCCTTTCACAAAGGCGACACCGATCCTGGCTGTCAGGTAAGGGTCTTCTCCGTATGTTTCCTGTCCCCTCCCCCACCTCGAATCCCGGAAGATGTTAATATTCGGCGACCAAAATGTCAATCCCTGGTAAATACTACTTGCCCCTTTCGATCTTACAGCATTGTATTTAGCCCTGGCTTCGGTTGAAATAACATCAGCTTCCCTGAATACGAGATCGGGCGACCAGGTAGCAGCCATCCCGATGGCCTGTGGGAAAACAGTGGCGACCCCGTTGCGAGCCACACCATGCAGGCACTCGCTCCACCAATTGTAGGCAGGTATACCCAATCGTGGAATGGCAGGCGCATCATTCTGCATCTGTAAAACTTTCTCTTCCAGGGTCAACCTTGAAACCAGGTCATCCACCCGTTCCTGAATGGTATATTTCGTATCCCTGAAAATCTCCGGTTTGTTTTGCCCATATGTAGAACAAAACAGACCTGATGCAAAAAGCATCTCTATAAAAACCCAGAAAGAAATAAATCTACCCATAATTCGTAATTCGTAATTTTTTTAGTTTTTCTTCCCATTTTTCTTACAGCAGGAAGGCAATTTTGAATAAGCCGCTTTATCAGCCTGTATTGAATCTGCATCATATCCAAGTCTGGAAATCGCATTCCGGATATCGGCAGGCGTTGTTTTTGAAGGATTATAAGTTATGGTCGCAATTTTAGTATCTACGTCCAAAGTGATATCTTTAATTCCCTTTTCATAAGCCATTCCATTTTCAATACGGTCTTTACACTGGCTGCAAATTGCAGAAGTCCTGACTTTTAATTCTGCTGATTTTTTATCCTGTGAACAGGATACAGTTGAAAAAAGGAATATCAGGCCAGTACTGATGATTAAACTTTTTAAAATGATTTTTAGCTTCATGATTATTTAGTTTTTTGTTCTTGAGTCCGCTCCTAAAAGTCTCTTTCACCGCAAAGGCGCAAAGGCGCTACGTTCGCTAAGAAATAGCCGGTTCATTTTATTAGTAACCTGATTCCCGCATAAACCATCCTCCCCATAACAGGTCCCCACACCATAGAGGCATCAAAGTATGTGTGATAGGGTCTCATGAATTCCGTGATCCGGTTAACCTGTGTAAAATTAGTCAGATTCTCGCCGCCAAAATAGATCTCAACGTATTTAAATTTTTTCGTGATCTGGCCAAGAATTTGAAAATAGACTGGCGAATGACCGGGTTGCTGAAGAGCAGCAGGTAGTTTTTGTGTATCCGGAATTCTGGCAGGTCCATTATGCTGACCGGTAAGATCAAAGATCCATTTTTCAAATTTAGTGGCATAAGATAGCGTTATCAGTCCTTTATAAAGGTTAACGAACGGTTTTTCTCTAAGCACTCCGTTCTCAGTCTGTTTCACATCATTCACCCGGAATGCCATGGTCACAGAGAATCTCTTTACAGGTTTTGTGATCAATTCCGCCTGGATACTATTAGAATATGATTTCCCATGCAGGTTGGAAAAGAAAGCTGCAGATGGAAGGCTATCAGTGTTCACAACCACCTGGTTTAGAAATATTGTTCTGTAGGCATCAATATCGAAGGTGGCCTTATTTTGAAAGAGCTTAAAATCCTTAGTAAAGTTCAGGCCGAAATTCACTGCCTTCTCTTGTTTCAGGGGTTCTGTAAAAACCAATGAACGCTGGCTTATGAAGAGTGCACTGTTTTCTGCCAGCACGTTTGCAGTGCGATACCCTAACCCGATCGACCCCCGTAAAAATGTCGATTCATTAAATTTATATCTCAAGTGGAGTCTTGGCGTGACAAAAAAGCCCCAGAGGTTATCATAATCTCCACGTAACCCAATAATGATAGTAAATTTGTCCTTCAGGTTCAGTGTATATTCAAAGAATGCCCCGGGGACAAATTCAGTGCGGTTCATAATGAAATTGACATTTTTTGATCCCACGAGTTTATAGAAATCCCGGTTGGTCGATCCATGGTTTACCTCGTACAAATAAGTGAGTGAATCCTGCTGGAAGTTTTCCCTGAAATCGTCTATCAGATAACTGAACCCTGCAGCGATTTTATGGGTACTTTTTTGAAGGGATGTATTAAAGATAAGGTTAGCATAGAGACTTCTTTCATGTCCATTGTATTGGTCGAGACCATAAAAACCAGTCTGTTCGTGATTCACTCCGGAGAGGATCAGACCAATACTTGTTTCGGGATGGTCTTTAATAAAAAAACCATTCTTCCAGAAGCCTTCAAGCCGTTTAGTATGAACTTCAAACCCATATTTCTTTGTATTGGCGCTAATCCCTGATGTATCAAAATTCATGGTTCCTTTGTCAAAATCCATCTGACCCCCGTCACGTGTCTCATCCTGGTATTTGATCCCAAATTTTGAGACCATATTCCCGGGATTGATATAATCCCACCGATTGAAGATATTAAAGGTCTGAATTCTCGGAAGATCCATGAAACCATCATGATTTTCATCTATTTTATTGCCGGATTCATCAACATGAACCATCAGCATCGTACTGAGCTTATCATTTATTTTTATGGAACCGTCGATATTGGTCTCAAACCGAAGGTTGCTGTTCCCATAAAGGTTTATATAAAATTTCTCCGCATTCTCCGGCTTTTTGTACTCCACATTGATCTGTCCTGTTGTTGATTCATACCCGTTAACAACAGATGCCGTTCCTTTAGAGATCTGGATCGATTCCATCCAGGAGCCTGGAATATAATTCAATCCATAGGTGCTTGCCAGGCCACGAATAAGAGGAATGTTTTCGGTCATGATCTGGCTGTATATTCCTGATAATCCGAGTAATTGAATTTGTTTTGCCCCGGAAACCGCATCGCGATATGAAACATCCACCGAGGCATTGGTCTCAAAACTCTCCGCAAGGTTACAACAGGCTGCCCGTTGTAATTCACCGATGTTGATTACCTGGGTTTGACGTGCATTCAATTTTGACATTAATGAATTATCCTTTTTCTCATTGATCTCAACAACAGGAAGTGCAGTCTTTTCCTGAACCATTTCAATGGCAATTGAGGTATTAACAGATGTGATTCTAATGGTATCCTGGCGATAGCCCAGAAATCTGACCACAATCCGCTGATCAGCGACACCTTTTAACGGAAGTTGAAATTTCCCTGCATTATCCGTAACCGTACCAATTGCCGTTTGTATCCATTGTAATGTCACGCCTGTCAAAGGAGATTTTGGGTTGTCTTCAAGTTTTTCAAAGACGAAACCAGAAATATTTTGAGAGAAACCCTGAGAGATGAAAACAAAAAAGGATAAAATCAATGTTGAAAATCCACTTTTAATTTTTGGCATGAAAATATGATCTTTGATTCAGACGATGTTCTGATATTATGAAAGAGTATAGCGCTCCCACAAGAATTACCTTCTGGAAAATGATCAGATTAACAAACGGGTTCGGGGATCCGGATCTGGTGTAAAAAATGCACCAGGATCACGCCGTATAATGGTGGCGGTGAAGGATCAGGGGATGGTATGTAAGAGGCTTTTGAATCCTGAATGAATTGCAACTTTAATAGTGCGGCTTCCGGGAAATGAGCAACCTGGAATTCAGGCACCGAATACTTCTCAAGGACGGGGAATCCCGGAAAAGGAGATTTTATAAACAAATGTGAAATCCTGCAACAATCTGCATCATTATATGTCGATTCTGAATTCCCGGTTATCTGAAGTACCAGATTGTCATCACAACAACAGGCAATTTTCTGCTGAAAGATCTCCCTGAATACCAGTACCTCTTTTTTCTGACTACTCCCGCAGGTATGAATATAAAATGATATTCCCGTATTACCAGCCATGAATAAAAGCAGAAGTACGCCAATGGAACTATAACGGAGTATCCGGGAAATCACATTTTTTTATTATTGTTGCTTACAAAGATAAAGATAAAAATCATTATCTTTGTATAAAGTATTTGTTGTTCCAACCTCAAATTTGATCCTTATGAAAAAATTTTACATTGCACTGCCTTTGGTGCTAATGAGCCTGTATGCAATTTCGCAGGAACAGGATGTTAAACTGAATCTTGATTTTCCCCCAAATTACCAGGTCAACACTAAGATCGATAATATGGGTTACTGGGCGAGAATGGCTGAATTGGGACTTGTTCCTGTACAACCCATGTACAGGCCTGCCCCTGCAAAATTCACGGGCACCAAGGTATTCACCAACAGAGGAGTGCTGATACAAGATTCTCCTGACGTTCCTGTAACGACGAATGTTAATGGGGAAAGCGAAAATTCAATTTTCGGAGATCCAAATGATAATATGCACGTCCTTGAATCGAATAATGGCACTCCACAACCCAGTAATGGCACCACATATGGGGCAGACTGGTACAATTCATTTGATGGGGGATCAACCTGGTCAGGAAGCTATCATGGAGCAGGCGGTACTAATCAAGGCGACCCTGCAGCCTGTATCAACATCAGCGGGAGATACTTTGTGGGATATATTAATTCAGGCGACGGACAGAGTGTATCCTATTCTGATGATGAGGGCGCTACCTGGTCGGTTTCATTAGTTGAAGCTGGTTCTTATTCCAATTTCCATGATAAAAACCATTTATGGGTCGATAATTCTCCAACCAGTCCATTCAAAGGAAATTTATATGATGGATGGATGACTGGCAGCGATCAGATTGCAGTTTCACGTTCTATCACCAATGGAACCACCTGGGAATCTTCACAAGTTATCTCGACCAACATTCCATCCGGCGGACAGAAACAAGGAGTCAATTTTAAAACAGGTCCGAATGGCGAAGTCTATGCTGTATTTGCAGTTTATAATGTCTGGCCAGGGAATGAAACATCGATTGGTTTTTCTAAATCCCTTGATGGAGGTGTCACCTGGTCACCTGCCGTAAAAATTATAGATAATATCGATGGTGTTCGTAATTCTGGTGTTCCCGAGAACCAGCGTGTTAATTCGTTTCCTTCGATGGCATGTGATATCAGCAATGGCCCTTACCGTGGAAGTCTTTATGTTTGCTGGACAAATCATGGAGTTCCGGGAGTAAACACCGGTAATGACATCGACTGCTATATGATCAAATCCCCGGATGGCGGAAATACATGGTCGGGCCCTATACGCATTAACCAGGATCCAATCGGACAAGGAAAAACACATTACTTTCCATGGGTTACGTGTGACCAGGCGAACGGTATTGTAAGTATTGTTTTCTATGATAACCGGAATGTCGCCAGTAACCAGGCCGAAACATTTATGGCTTATTCATTCGATGGATGCAATACTATTACAGACATGCAGGTAAGCGATGTCTCGTGGACCCCATCACCGGTTCCACTTATGGCCACAGGGTATATGGGCGACTACCTTGGTATAACCGCTTATAACGGAAGGGTCTATCCTACATGGACAGATAACCGCTTAAGCTATGTCATGGCCTGGGTATCCCCAATCACACTGGTTATTCCCGAGGGTTTTGTGGGTGAAACTGCTGCTATGCTTAATGATACAACCTTTGGAAATGGGAATGGATACATGGACTATGGGGAAACCGAACTTTTGGGACTCACCATGACAAACTCCGGTACTGCAATAGCCGATAGTGTAACTGTCACCGTTAGACCCAATAACCCTTATATAACCATGATCGACAGTACTGCTTTCTATGGAAATTTCGCAATTGGTCAGTCAAGGACAATTCTGGATACTTTCAAATTCAAAGTTGCCGATTCCATCCCTGCCTGGTACAACACGCAGTTCCTGGCCGTAGCAAAAGATAAGAACGATACTGTATGGACGACGACTTTCTCTCTTATAGCACATGCACCCGCAGTTACCATTATTTCTACAAGTGTCTATGACCCACCCCCAGGAGGAAATGGAAATGGACGTCTCGATCCCGGAGAAACCGCAACGATTAACATTGTGACACAAAACACAGGTGATTATAATGCAGTGAACGCAATAAGTACGCTGACTAAAGACAATCCCTATGTTACGATTTCCAATCCAGTCCAAAACCTTGGCACATTGACCCCGGGCCAGCAGGTTACCGTACCTTTCACTGTTGTCGTTGCATCGACTGCAGCGATCGGATCTGCGGTAAGATTCACAAATTATGCCACTTGTGCTACCAAACAACATGATACCAGAATATGGACCGAGAAGATCGGTCTGATCGTTGAAGATTTTGAAAGAGGTAACTTTACCAAGTTTGCATGGCAATTTCCTGATGTTCCCTGGACGATATGCGATTCTCTACCCTGGGAAAAACTTTATTGTTCACAATCGGGCCACCTGAACGGAACCGGCACATCCAGTATGACTCTTCATTATAATGTCCTGATCGACGATAGTATTTCTTTCCACTGGAGGATACGTTCACAATCATTGCCTGCTGTTGACAAATTGAATTTTTATATCGACAGCGCCCTGGTAGGCCAATGGGGAGGAGACTTAGAGAGTTGGCACTATTCCGCTTTCCCGATTCTTGCCGGTCCTCACAACCTCAAATGGGCCTTCGCGAAAAATGAGAATACCTCACCGAATAATTATGCTGCATGGCTTGATTTCATCGTTTTCCCACCTGCATATGAAACAACGGTCAACGCAGGGGGTAATGCAACGGCATGTGCCGGGGTGCCTTATCAGTTAAACGGGATGGCGTTAGCTTATGATTCGTTGCTATGGACAACTTCCGGTACAGGAGTTTTCAATGATCCTAAAATACTAAATCCACTCTATATGGCAAGTCCGGCTGACATCGCTGCAGGATCTGTGAATCTTACACTCGAGGCATTCAGTGCTCTTGATCATGACACGACAAATACCATGACATTGACCTTTGTGCAGCAACCAACGGCAAATGCAGGCGGAGCACAGCAAGCCTGTGCAGGCTCGACCTATACGGCAAATTCAGCAACAGCCACCAATTATCTTACCCTCTCATGGACTACCAGTGGCGACGGAACATTTGACAATCCCGCATCCCTGCATCCTGTTTATACCCCCGGACCGAATGATATTCTGAATGGTGATGTATATCTGAAAATTACAGCTTTACCACTTGCCACTACTTGTCCTGTTGCTTCAGACAGCCTTCAGTTGACCATAAATGCAATGCCGATGGTTAAACTTGGCAACGATACTTCGGTTTGTGGTGGTCACCAACTCATTCTCAACCCGAATGTACCTGACGCAATAAGTTACCTGTGGCATCCTTCCGGAGCTACCACACCAACCCTTGCTGTTGATACCCTCCACATAGGGTTAGGAACACAGAATATCTCCGTTGATGTTACAAACTCCAAGAACTGTACAGGTTCGGGAACTATTCACATCACTTTCATTCCATGCGCCGGTATCGGGGAGCTTAAAGACGTAAATTTCAGGCTATATCCAAACCCGAACAATGGTCTCTTTACCATTGAAATTAATGCTTCACAGGAGGAAACAGTTGACATCAATATCTTAAATACTTCCGGTGTCACGGTTTATTCCTTGAATAATTTTGAAATATCCGGATTTGTTTCCAGAACCATTGATGTGGGCATACTACCTGAGGGCACATACATCTTCAAGATCTCGAAGGGAAATGAATCCACGCTTAAAAAGTTTGTAATTAAGAAATAAATCCACACGTTGACTTTTCACTGAAAGAGGCTGCCTCAGAATAAAAAGGGGACAGCCTCTTTCAGTGATTATCAGAACCCCACACCCTGACCCATAGTCTTAATGACCCCACCCCCTGACCCCCTC
>CAZUYY010000054.1:0-10448 GCA_964624935.1 uncultured Prolixibacteraceae bacterium | reverse complement strand
CGGGATGACCTGCCATGTCCTTTGCCCCAATGTCAACTTTGATACCGGGAATAATTCCTGCATCGATGAGGGCTGTAACAAAGGGAGTACCATCTTTCTTCTGTTGAAGGATCGTCTCATCGAATAGAATCGCGCCACTAATGGACTCACCGAGACCGGGCGTGTCCACGATCATTTCCCGGTAAGCACGCCGGGCCTCCTCGTTCTGAGGGATCCCCAACGCAGCAAATCGTTTGTTGCACGTCGGATTACTTTCATCCATCGCCAGCAGCCCTTTGTCTCCGGCTACCAGCGCCTTCGCTGTGTCAATAATGACTTGTGTATTCATTTTTACAGATCCTTTAGTTATGAATGTCTATTGTGTTCTGTTATTTTCAGACCGGGGCTTCAATTGTTTCCGAGGTGCAAATGCAAAATCAACACTCATAATGTAATATATGATGCCTGCAAACATCAAAAACAAGAAAACCCAAAAATACCATGTATGGTGTATCCGTTTCCAATAAGGCCTATGGTGATTGTGATCATTTTCATTCATAATTTCTGTTCTTTCTTAGTTTAGTTTCCAATATTTCTGGTGCTGTAATTTTATTCCTAATCTCTATCCATTTCCAGTGCTGCTATTTTTTTAAGGCGCCGTCTGAATCGCTCGTCCTCTTTAAAACTGGCATTTAAAAATGTCCGGACTAAATCCCAGGATAGTTGATATCCGGTGACCTGGCCGCCTAAGCACATCACATTCATGTTGTCATCTTCAACGCCCTGATGAGCAGAGAATGAATCGGTGATCAATGCCGCCCGCACGCCATGCACTTTGTTGGCTGCAACGCAAGCCCCTACACCACTGCCACAGATGGCCAACCCCCGGGTGACATCACCTTTCGCCACGGCCATGGCCATAGGCACCACAAAATCAGGGAAGTCATCCCCAATAACAAACTCACGGGCACCAAAGTCTTCTACCTCATAACCAGCAGCTTTAAGAGCCACTGTCAGTTTCACTTTCAACTCAAATCCACCATGGTCTGCGGCTATTCCTATTCGCATCATTTCTCTATTATTTTCAGCATTTACTCTTTCTGTGCTTTGGTCTGATTCCATTTCCAGTTGACTATTTCCGGCAAATCCTCGCCGTGTTTATCAATATACATTTTGTGTTCGATAAGTTTGTCCTGCATCATCTGTTTCAGATAGTCTCCTTTATTACCCAACTCCGGCAGCCGGTCAATTACATCCTGTACCAGATGAAACCGGTCCAGATCATTCTGCACCCTCATGTCAAAGGGTGTTGTAATTGTACCCTCTTCCTTGTACCCACGGACGTGCAGATTACGGTTAGTCCTGCGGTAAGTTAACCGGTGAACCAGCCAGGGGTATCCATGAAAACCAAAGATGATGTGCTTATCTTTTGTAAAGAGCGAATCGTAATCCGTTTCGTTAAGTCCGTGCGGGTGCTCGCTTGAAGACTGCAGCTTCATCAGATCGACAACATTAATTACACGGATTTTCAGATCGGGGAGATGTTGCCGCAGAATGGAAACTGCAGCCAGTATTTCCAGTGTTGGAGTATCTCCACAACAAGCCATTATCACATCCGGTTCAGAGCCCTGATCGTTGCTGGCCCATTTCCAGATGCCAATTCCTTCCGTGCAATGTACTACTGCCTCTTCTATTGTCAACCATTGCGGAAGTGGATGTTTTCCTGCAACCACGACGTTGACATATTGCCGACTGCGTAAGCAATGGTCAAAGACCGACAGCAGGCAATTGGCATCGGGCGGCAGGTAAACACGTACTATATCGGCTTTTTTATTGATAACGTGGTCGAGGAAGCCTGGATCCTGGTGTGTAAAGCCGTTGTGATCCTGCTGCCATACGTGGGAGGCAAGCAAATAATTCAGGGATGCTATTTTCCGTCGCCACGGCAATTCATTGGTTACTTTCAACCATTTGGCGTGCTGGCTGAACATCGAGTCAACAATGCGAATGAAAGCCTCATAACTGTTAAAAAGCCCATGCCGCCCGGTTAGAAGATATCCTTCCAACCAACCTTCGCACTGGTGCTCACTGAGCATCGAGTCCAGTACGCGTCCGTCGGGCGCGAGAAATTCATCATTCTTCACTACTTCCGCATCCCACTGACGATTGGTCACTTCAAAGACAGCGCCAAGGAGATTTGAGATCGTTTCATCGGGACCAAATATCCTGAAATTACGCTGATCCTGATTCAGCTTTTCGACATCACGCAGGAACTTACCCAGGACGAGTGTATCTTGCCCGTTAATGGCGCCAGGAGAAGGCACCTTGACTGCATGGTCACGGAAATCAGGTATACGCAGGTCGTGTAGCAGAATACCGCCGTTGGTATGCGGATTGGCGCCCATCCTCCGGTCACCCTCAGGTGCCAGCTCAGCCAATTCGGGTAAGAGTGTACCGTTTTCATCAAACAGTTCTTCTGCCTTGTAACTCTTCATCCAGCTTTCAAGCAGTTTCAGATGACCGGGATGTTCGGAATCCACAAGAAGGGGCACCTGGTGCGCCCTGAATGTGCCCTCTACCGGCAATCCATCGACGACTTTCGGGCCCGTCCAGCCCTTGAGTGACCTCAATACAATCATTGGCCAGCGCGGTCGGAGGGTGTCATTATTTTTCCTGGCATTGCTTTGGATTTTACGGATGTCCTTGACGACCTTGTCCAATGTACCAGCCATGAGCTGATGCATCGCTTCCGGATCATCCCCTTCCACAAAGTAAGGGGTCCATCCGCAGCCATTGAAAAATTGCTCCAATTCCTCGTGATCGATCCGAGCCAGCACAGTCGGGTTGTTAATCTTGTATCCATTGAGGTGCAGGATAGGCAATACGGCTCCATCGGTTATAGGGTTGAGAAACTTGTTTGACTGCCAGGCCGTCGCTAAGGAGGCTGTTTCCGCTTCACCGTCGCCGATGACACAAGAAACGATCAGATCAGGATTATCGAACACAGCTCCGAAGGCATGACTGAGCGAATACCCCAGCTCGCCACCTTCATGAATCGATCCCGGAGTTGTGGGTGCAACATGACTTGAAATCCCGCCGGGGAATGAGAATTGGGTGAACAGCTTTTTCATCCCGGCTTCGTCCTGAGTAACGTTAGGATAAACTTCGCTCCAAGTGCCCTCGAGGTAAACATTGCCCACAATAGCAGGCCCCCCATGACCGGGACCGGCAATGTAGAACATGTCCAGATCATACTTTTTAATTACCCGGTTCAGGTGTACATAGATGAAATTCTGACCCGGCGTTGTACCCCAATGACCAACCACCAGCGGTTTCACATGCTCCATTTTTAATGGTTTCTTTAACAATGGATTGTCATACAAATAAATCTGCCCGACCGACAGATAATTGGCAGCACGCCAGTAAGCATTCATCTTTCGAAGTAGGTCTGCCGATAGTGGTTTATCCTTTTTATCCTTCTTTTTCTTTTTGGGAACAATGTTCTCGTTGAACCCTTCTCTTACTTCCTTAACTATTTTCTTTTCAGATACTTTGTTTGTTTTCATGGTTTTATTTTTTTATAGTCTGGTCATCAAACCAGTATCCCTGGCGATTGTAATGCCGATGCAACCTGGTCTCATAATCCCGGGTTAACAGAGATTCCTCCGAATATTCCGGTGACTGTTTAATGCTTTCCCGGGAAAGACTGACAAAGACTTTGTATTCGTTCCAACTAACGCGATCGATCCACAAAGGTGAAACCAGGACTTTTTTCCCTTGCCACCAGTTGCTTGTATCGATGATTATATAACGAATTGCCCATGTCTCGTCATCGATGATAAAATCCTCGACGTGGCCAATCTCACCGTCTTTGGCCTGGATGTTATGGCCGCTCACAGCGTTAGTGCTGCGCAGATGGAGATCCCATGCTTTCTCACCCTGTGTGGATTCTTTCAATTTATCGTGTTCACGCACAATGTATGGATAAGATCCCCACATTTTTGGGCCGCCCCAATATGCCGGCCATCCATAATACCCGATGTAGGCCTCCTCGAATTGTCGCGAGACAGGCTTGTCACTGTCAAAGGATGGACTGTCCTCAATTTGCTTTTTAGTCAAATCAATGTCGATGAGTTCCGCTTCTTTATTTACGGCAATCAGCGCATACGGAGAGATCAATACCTGCTTTCCCATAAACCAGTTTCCTGTGTCAGCGACCAGGTAGCGAACCGCCCAGTACTGATCATCGAAGTAGAATTCTTTGACCTTGCCAATTTCCCCGTCGAGACCGTTCAATTTGTAACCCTTTAGTGTTTTTGCTTTAACTAACATAATAGTACTCCTTTCGTTTTTAAGTAAAATTTATCATTTGACTGACCGTTTTAGCTATCATCCATTCCTCGTCGGTATGAATGACGCGGACAGTTGTTTTTCCAGAATCTGTTGAAATAACCGGAGAGTCAGCCTTGTTTCTTTTTTCGTCAATCCCGATTCCGAGAAATTCCAGTCCTTCACATATCCGAGTGCGGACTTCCGGTGCATTCTCACCAATTCCGCCGCTGAATACTAATGTATCCAATCCTCCGAGTGCTGCTGCAAACGCACCAATCCATTTTCTTGCCTGGTAACAAAATAGTTCGACTGCTTCAGCAGCCCGGATATCGCTCTTCTGATCATCGAGCAAATCTTGCATATCTGAACTGGTCTCAGAAACACCGAGCAACCCGGATTCATGATTTATGATATTATTGAATTGTTTTGGTGTCAGATCCTCTGACTGCATCATATACCAGGCAGCGCCCGGATCCAAATCGCCAGGTCTGGTACCCATCATCAGGCCACCGGCAGGTGTGAAACCCATGGAGGTGTCAATGCTTTTACCTTCGAAGACGGCAGCCAGGCTCGCTCCGTTGCCGAGGTGAGCCAGTATTACACGGCCATGGGCAGTTTTCTCACCTGCAGTACGTTCGAGTTCCTCCATCAAATAAGCATAGGAAAGTCCATGGAAACCATACCGACGGATGCCCATGGTGTCGAAACGGCGTGGAATCGGAAGTAATCTGGCCACCCGGGGCATGGTACAATGAAACGTGGTGTCAAAACATGCCACCTGGAGAAGTTTTGGATAACGCTGATGGAAAGCCTCTATTAATTCAATCTCTTCAGTCAGGTGATCAGGATCGTAAGACGTGATACGATGGAGTTCATCTAACAATTCAGAAGTGATAAGTTCGGGCCCGGTATGATTCATACCATGGACCACGCGGTGTCCAACAGCCCTGACAGAAGAAAATCTGTCCTGCTTTTCAAGCCAATCAATCAGAAAATTAGCAGCAGGCTTATGATCAGAAGTGTCTATCTTAAGGGAGCCTTTCTGATTTTCGTTTTCGTCATTAAAAGTCAATTTTGAATCTTTCAGGCCTATTCTGTTAATTTTTCCATGAATTAAACGTACTTGTAGTTCTTCAGCCTTATAAAACGCGAACTTTATAGAAGACGAACCACCGTTAATGGTTAATATGCAATCCTTGTCTTTATTCATGAATGAATCTCTTATATTATCAAATCTCAAGACCCATAGAGGCTAATTCTGTGGATGTAGACAGATAATTCTTATGCTGAATACTCCGGATCCCTAAATCCCTGGCAACATCGACAAACATCTGTAAATCTTCAATATATACTATATGTTCAGCTGGTACCTGCGCAATATCCGTCGCTACCCGAAAAATATCAGCATCGGGTTTTCGTAAATGGACAAAGCAGGAGGAAATAAAAAAATCAACGAACCGGTTCAACTGAAATTTCTTTATCCGATATTCATTCAACTCCCGTCCTTCATTGTTGATAACGGCTATTTTTAAACGATACTTTTCTTTTAAGTGCCGTATAAACTCAATCATCTCCATAAAAGGAGCCGTCTGAGCGAACATAAACTCCCGGAATTGTTCAGATGTGAAAGAACGCTTCTCATAGAAAACTACGCGATTGAGGTACTCATCAAGGGTGAGTTTTCCCTCCTCATAAGTAACCTGATTGAGATGATGCCGATCATCTATATCTTTATAGTTCAAATTAAAAACTCCTGCAGCTTTTCTGCGCGACTCATGTCCCCATGCATTGGTGAGCAAAACGCCGCCAATATCTAAAAACAATGTTGTAACCGGAATTGATTTGTCCATTTTCAATATATCGTTATTTCTTTAATTTTTCTGCTGATTTTTTTGTTAAAGCATCCATCAGTTTATCGAAGGATTTAGTAAATTTTTTAACTCCCTCGTTTTCAAGATTTTTAGTGACTTTTTTTATATCTATACCAACTTCTGACAATTCGGACAACACCCATGAAGCCTGTTCTAAACCAGCTTCCAATTGGGAAGAAGGTTCTCCGTGGTCACGATATGCTTCAAGGGTTTCGAGGGGTATGGTATTGATCGTATCTGCTCCGATAAGGGCTTCTACATATTTAATATCGCTATAATCAGGGTTTTTAGGGCTGGTACTGGCCCAAAGTAATCTTTGGGGTGAAGCACCTTTGCGTACCAGTTTAACGAACTGTTTACTTTCAATTGTTTCTTTATAAATTTGATAGGCAACTTTAGCGCTTGAAATGGCGACTTGTCCACGGATTTTTGTTGCAAAATGTGCCTGTTCACCCCCTAAAGCGACAAATTCTCCTTCTTTTGGATCAATAACAGCATCTATACGACTTAAAAAGAAGCTGGCCACCGAGGCAATATGTTTCAACGGCTTCCCTTGGTCTGCGCGCACTTCGAGACCTGCAATATAGGCTTCTATGACCTGCCGGTAACGAGGCAACCCAAATAATAACGTCACATTGACATTGATTCCTTCACTGATAAGTTGCCGGATAGCAGGCAGACCTTGAGTAGTTGCCGGTACTTTAATTAGCACGTTGGGCCTTTTAAGTAAAGCCCATAAGCGGCGGGCTTCCTCAATAGTGCCTTTTGTGTCATGCGCCATATGAGGGTTGACCTCCAGGCTGACATATCCATCTTTACCATCCGTCTTGTCATAAACAATTCTGAATTCGTCAGCAGCATTCTGGACATCGATCTGGCTGATAATTTCATAGATTGCTTTAACATTTTTTTTCTGGAGGGCTAAGTCATGAATTTCCTTGTCATAAATATGGCTCTCCGCAATAGATTTCTCAAAGATGGATGGGTTCGAGGTCATTCCCCGTAGTCCATCCTCCCTGATCAAACGTCGAAGCTCACCGCTTATGATCAGATCACGTCGTATGTAGTCGAGCCAAATTGATTGACCGAGCTTTTCCAATGCTTTTAAAGGATTTTCTTTCATTATGATTTTATAACATAAGTACCTACTATCAAATCATGCCAGGCTCGTTTTTTGGGGTCGGTTGTAATATACCATATTCCAAGCCCTATTGGCAAGATTGAAATAATTGTAGTGATACATCTGAAAAATGACCTTACAACATCTATTCTTTTTCCATACAGGCCAATGACTTTCAAGTTTAGTATTATTTTCCCAATGGTTGCCTGATAAACAGATGTTTCAAATACACTATTGTAAAAGATCCATATAATTATGACTATGAAAAATCTGTAAGTATTGAAATCATTGTTTGTGTAATTGAATTTAAAAAGAATCATTTCTAAGATCAATAGAGGAATAAATACAATCGTCAAATCAATAAGTTTAGCAATAGTTCTTTTACCAAGGCCGGCATATGTGACATTCAGATCAGGTGTGTGTATTAATTTATGTTTAAACCTTTGCAAGACATTTATTCCTTTAGGTTGTCCAAGAACATCCCGGTCCTCTACGAAAAAAGGAGTTGAGATTTGTCTAATGTGGTTTTCACTTTTCATCTTAATTATGTTTTTTTAGTCGGAACAATGAAAAGTGGTATTGAAGTGTGATGTAAAACTTTTTCTGTAACACTTCCCATGACTATATTTTCCAACCATCTCCTGCTATGAGAACCCATGACAATAATATCTGTATGCAGGTCTTTTGCAGTCTTTAAAATAGCTTCCGCACAATCACCGTCTTTTACCAGAGTTTGGATGGAATCATCACCGAGGTGCTGTTTTGATTTATCAAGAAATTGTTGAGACTCATTTTTCAGGCCTTCAATACTCTCTAATTGCAATTTCTCTGTATCCTTATACCCCGTGTACCCAAGTCTTGGAGAATATTCC
This sequence comes from uncultured Prolixibacteraceae bacterium, assembly GCA_964624935.1. Classification (GTDB taxonomy): domain Bacteria; phylum Bacteroidota; class Bacteroidia; order Bacteroidales; family FEN-979; genus FEN-979. The sequence goes on along the minus strand of CAZUYY010000054.1, from coordinate 2,274 downwards.
ATGGAAGAATAATCCACCGGATCTGACATTACATGCATTAAAATGACTTCAGATCCCATTGTTTTAGCTAATGAAAAACCTGTTTCTGCGACCTTTTGTGAGGTCGGATCATAATCCAGAGCAATCAATACCTTTTTCATTTTTTTTATTTTCATGTTCGTGAAATTTTTAGTCTGATAAGACGACTTCTAAATAAATAATATGGTGAACTATCGTAAACATTTTGTGCTATCAATCAAATATTCCAAATAATATATCAGGAAATGCTCCATTTTATAGTCAGTAATTTATTGTCATTTTTTTCTCCTGGAGATAACAAACCAGATTATAAACCCAATCAAACATATCACACCTAAACTAATTAGAATCTGAGTCCAATTGTAAGTATTCATGCCCGTCGGGTTTCTTCCATTCATCATTCCATGACCATTATTACATGCCATTACTGTGACAATAAACACAATAAAACAGAGTGCTGTTGTGATTCTTTTTGAGTTCATTTTCAATGACTATTTGATCTCTATCTTGTTCTTATAACCATCAAGGATTTCTTTAGCTTTGTTGACCTCTGCGTCATTTCCATGGGCAATCACCTGAAACCCTTTCTCCTCAATATGTTCATTGTATTTTAAAACAGCGCGGCTTTTGATTACGAGGATGGCGATGAGAGATAGGACACCCCCGCAAGCAATGCCAAGTGAAAAACCGGCCAGTGCACCAAGTACGGCGCCTATTCCGAAAAGAAATCCCAATCCGGGAATTGCAAACAATTTTACGCCTGTGAGAATTCCCAGAATAGGTCCAAGGATAGCACCAGCTATTGCCGGTACATTTTTAATCCGTCTATTATGCTTAACATGCATGAGGTCATCTATGACCACGGCCTTCCCGATAATGGAAATCTGTTGAACGGGATATCCTGCGTGTTTTAGCTCCTGGACTGCTTCGATTGCTTTTTCATGGGTATCATATACCCCAACAGTAGTATTCATGTTATGAGATATTTAAAAAAATTATAATTCTTTATGAAACTATCATGAAGAATAGCTATTCATTCTAATTAGGCTATAAAAGTAGGCTGAGTGAACTCGATTGGTGTTACACAATTGCTGAAATTTATTACATCATTCCCACATTTGAAAGGGACTATGCTTTTTGTTAGCCTTTATCTGACGAAACGTCAATGTCACGACTTTTTCCTATTTTTGAGGTTCTTTTCATTAAATACTGAGAAATTTCATGGAAGAAATCATTACAACCGGAAATAAGGGGAAAACAGTTAGGTCTGATTGCTTTGTCACCCTGGCATTGAAGGATAGCGGAGGGCTGGAGATCCAATTGGAAAGCAAGGTGGACGTCATGTACGGCAATGCAAACCGGAAACTTATAAATGAGGTGTTCAACTTTTTCGGGATACAAAATGCTCTTGTAAAGATCGAAGACTCCGGGGCTCTGCCATTGGTTCTGACAGCAAGGATAGAAGCCGCCATTAAGAAGCTTGTTTCTTCAACAAAAGAGTTTCTGCCGGACCTGTTCCCTCAAAACCAATACACCACGCTAAGAGACCGTAACCGGTTTTCCCGGCTGTACTTACCCGGAAACACTCCAAGCCTGATGATCAATGCCGGCATTCATCGGCCGGATGGGATAATTCTCGACCTTGAAGATGCCGTCGCCCCGGATAAAAAAGACGAAGCCCGGTATCTTGTCAGAAATGCCCTTCGCGGCATCGACTTCTATGGAGCCGAACGAATGGTCAGGATTAACCAAGGCCAAAGGGGACTTGACGACCTTGAATGGGTCATTCCCCATCATGTCAACCTGATCCTTGTGCCGAAATGTGAAAAACCTGAACAGGTCACAGATATCAACAAGCGGATAGCTGCTATCCAGAAGAAGTCAAAACAAAATTACCCGGTGTGGATCATGCCGATCATCGAAAGTGCGCTCGGTGTGATCAATGCATATACCATAGCCAGTGCCGCTGATAACATAGTCGCGATAGCCATCGGGCTCGAAGATTATACGGCCGACATCGGCACACGGAGAACAAAGGAAGGCACGGAATCCTTCCTGGCACGAAGCATGGTGGTGAATGCTGCCAGGGCAGCAGGAATTCAACCCATCGATTCCGTTTTCTCAGATGTGGGTGACATGGAGGGATTGAAGCAAAACGTATTGATGTCTAAAGCTATGGGATTTGATGGGATGGGATGCATCCATCCACGTCAGATACGGGTGATCCATGAATATTTTGCACCTTCACAGGAGGAG
>CAZUYY010000053.1:0-10475 GCA_964624935.1 uncultured Prolixibacteraceae bacterium | reverse complement strand
TGAAGTGCTGCTTCATAATGCCCATGGGCCATATCACGGACTTCCACGTACGGCAGGCTGGGGTTATCCGGAGCCTTATACCAGGGATTTGATGTTTTCTATTTTGGGAATTGCCGTTTCAGAAAATCAGAAGCTCATGGAAAGCATCCGGAAAGTATTGAAAACACTGGCGAACAATCAAACAGAACATGGTCATATTCCTTCACTGGTACACGATAAGGATAATCGCGGCTCAAGTGATACCACTCCTTTGTTTTTACTGGCAACAGGCATTTTTAGAAAAGTAACCGGCGAACATGACTTTCTTAATGAAGCAGTTGAAAAAGCGCTGATCTGGATGGAGTATCAAAGTCCATCGGACCGTTACCTTGTAGCACAGCAACCAACAAGCGATTGGCGAGATGAACAATGGGTTACCGGATATGGTCTGTTTGTAAACACATTGGTATATAGCTATCTCCGGCTGCTCGGAATAAACGAGAGAGCAGAGTTGTTGTATCATGATATGAGTCGGCTTACCATTACCGGAGGGACAATACATCATCACGTTCATGAAGGTCTGGTAATAAAATATAAGCCATATTATGCTTTCTGGTCTTATAAAGTATATAGCAGCGAACGGTTCGACCTGCTGGGTAACAGTCTTGCAATTCTTTCCGGAATTGCATCGCCATCGAGAGCCGAAGATATGATTTCATGGATCGAAGAGGAGTGTGCAGGAATGAAATTAAGAGGAGAATTGGCATTGGATCTTCCCCCTAATTTCTTTCCCTTTATTAAACCCGGAGATCCCGACTGGATGCCGCGCTATGAATTATATAATAATCCCGGTGAATACCATAATGGAGGGATATGGCCATTTATCTGCGGGTTTTACGTGGCGGCTTTGGTTGCTGCTAAAAGATATACGCTTGCCGAGGAAAAGCTCGCAGCGCTTACTCAATGCATCAGGCTTTCCAATACCGGGCACGTCGTTTTTGGATTTAACGAATGGATAAAAACACAGGATGGAAAGCCCAAAGGGCAGGACTGGCAAACCTGGAGTGCTGCGCTTTATCTATATGCTGTAAAATGTGTTGAAGAAAAACACACACCCTTTTTTGACGAGATAAGAACAGGAAGTTGATTGCCATGAGAATTTTAATAAAAAAAGATGTAAATGAGGTGGGTCAGTGGGTGGCTGATTATACAATTAAAAAAATTAACGATTATAAGCCTACCTCTGCAAAACCTTTTGTATTAGGATTGCCAACCGGCTCTTCACCAATTGAAACATACAAAGAAATTATACAACGACATAAAGCAGGCGATATATCTTTTAAGAATGTAGTTACTTTCAACATGGATGAATATATTGGTATCCCCGAAAGTCATTCACAAAGTTTTCACTTTTTCATGCGCTATAATCTCTTTAATCATATTGATATTCCCGAACAAAATATAAATATTTTAAATGGAAATGCACCTGACCTTGAAAAGGAATGTATTGAATATGAAAAGAAGATTTCCAAATTCGGTGGTATTGAGCTTTTCCTTGGTGGAATAGGGAATGATGGGCATATTGCATTTAATGAGCCGGGGTCTTCATTAACTTCAAGAACACGAATTAAAACGCTTTGCTATAATACAATCCTTGCAAATTCCCGATTTTTCGATAATAATTTTACGAAAGTTCCCACCAAAGCGCTTACGGTTGGTATAGGTACTGTGATGGATGCAAATGAAGTATTAATTATAATTACAGGCTTTACCAAAGCACGGGCGTTAAGAGAAGTCGTTGAAGGCGGTATCAGCCACATGTGGACAGTTTCCATGCTTCAGATGCATCAGAAAGGTATTATCGTTTGCGATGAACCTGCAACTATGGAACTGCAAGTTGAAACAGTGAAATATTTCAGGGATATCGAAAGGATTGCTACTGATGAAATGTTTTAATTTTTTAAAATTATAATCATGTTACATTTTTTAAATGAACACTTCAATATACTGGTGGATTTTGTTATACCACTTTCAATACCTGGATTAACAGAATAAATCAATAACCAAAAAAACAAAGTATATGTTAAAAATAATGGATGATTTAACTGGCAGTGTTCTGGGCGTTTCTGCAGAGGGAAAAATAACCGGAACAGATTATGAAACTATCTTAATTCCTGCCATAGAGGAGAAATTGAATACAAACAAGAAAATCCGGATGTTATATCATCTTGGCAGCAAGTTTACCGGGTTTGATCTGAACGCAATGATGGATGATGCCAGGATAGGTATGAAACATTTATCCGCATGGGACAAGATTGCATTGGTCTCTGATCATGAATTGATAAATGCGTTTGCTAAATTTTTTGGCCATATGCTATCCTGTGAACTTCGCACATTTAAAAATGCTGAATTGGAAGAAGCAAAAAAATGGATTATGGATTGACAAGCGTTAATGAAAGCATATCAAAGAAAGGAGAATACACATCATGGAAATCAAAGCTGACCAGGACAAGGTTCCAGTTTCGAAACCCGGAGCGAAACCTGATGCGAAGGACGATTTGAAATCCCTGCCCATGGCGGAAGTAGAGAAAAAACTGGAATCGTCACCTGACGGTCTCAGCCAGGCTGAGGCGGAGAAACGGCTGACCCAATATGGGCCAAACGAGATCATAGAGAAGAAAACTAATCTGTTCCTGAAATTCCTTTCCTATTTTTGGGGCCCGATACCCTGGATGATCGAAGTGGCCGTGATCCTTTCGGCAGTCGCCCGGCATTGGCCTGACTTTGGCATCATACTCGTTCTGCTTCTGGCAAACGCCCTGGTCGGATTCTGGGAAGAACGTCAGGCAGGTAATGCCATTGCTGCTCTTAAAGCCGAACTGGCAATCAAAGCCCGCGTTAAACGGGATGGGAAGTGGGTAACCCCTGCGGCACGTGAACTGGTGCCGGGTGATGTCATACGTTTGCGACTGGGTGACATTGTGCCGGCGGATGCACGCCTTCTGGAAGGTGACCCCGTAGAGGTGGATCAATCAGCCCTGACAGGAGAGTCTTTACCTGTTACACGAAAACCCGGTGAAGCAGTGTTTTCGGGGTCGATCATTCGCCGGGGCGAAATCGATGCCATGGTCTATGGAACCGGCGCTAACACTTACTTCGGCAAGACGGCGCAACTGGTACAGGAAGCACAGACTGTCAGCCATTTTCAAAAGGCGGTGCTAAAGATCGGCAATTACCTGATCATTTTGGCCGTGGTTCTCGTAGCGGTGATTATTACCGTGGCAATCATCCGTGGTGACAAGATCCTTACAACATTACAATTTGCATTGGTACTGACCGTGGCAGCTATTCCCGTGGCAATGCCGACGGTATTATCAGTGACGATGGCGGTAGGGGCGCGACTTCTGGCGAAGAAAAAGGCGATTGTTAGCAAGTTGGTGGCCATTGAAGAATTGGCGGGCGTGGATGTGCTGTGTGCAGACAAGACCGGCACCCTGACCCAGAACAAGCTGACGCTGGGTGATCCCTTCTGTGTTAACAATATCCCTGCCGATCAGGTAATCCTTGATGGGGCATTAGCGTCACGCGCGGAAAACAACGACACTATTGATCTGGCTGTACTCGGTGGATTGAAAGATAAGGATTCGTTGAAGGATTATGAGGTGGTTCATTTTCAGCCATTCGACCCGGTGCATAAACGTACCGAGGCTACTTTCAAAGCCAAAGACGGAAAAACGTTTAAGGTGACGAAGGGCGCCCCACAAGTGATTCTGGCATTAGCCGGCAATGCCGGGCAAGTAAAGCCCTTAGTTGACAAGGCAGTTAACGAATTCGCGGCACGTGGATTTCGTTCATTGGGTGTGGCACGGGCCGAAGGCGACGGGCCATGGCGGCTCGTTGGTGTGTTACCCTTGTTCGATCCGCCCCGTGAAGATGCAAAAACTACCATCGCGACCGCGCTGGCGATGGGCGTAAAAATCAAAATGGTCACAGGCGACGCACTGGCTATCGCCAAAGAAACTGCCCAGAAATTAGATATGGGCACAAATATACTTGATGCCGGCAGCCTGGGCGATTCGAAAAAGCAAGAAACGGCAGCGGTGGCCAAATCCATTGAGAATGCCGATGGTTTTGCCCAGGTGTTCCCTGAACATAAGTTTCATATTGTAGATGTGTTGCAGAAGCTTGGCCACATGGTAGGTATGACAGGTGACGGGGTGAATGACGCACCCGCATTGAAGAAAGCCGACTGCGGCATTGCTGTTTCGGGTGCAACTGATGCGGCACGCGCAGCAGCATCCATTGTGCTGATGACCGCCGGTTTGTCGGTGATTATTGATGCGATCAAGGAGAGCCGTAGAATCTTCCAGCGGATGAACAGCTATGCGATCTATCGAATCGCCGAGACTTTGCGTGTGCTGTTATTCATGACGCTGGCGATCCTGATCTTTAATTTCTATCCGGTGACCGCAGTGATGATAGTAATGCTGGCATTACTCAACGATGGTGCAATCCTTTCTATAGCATATGACAACGTTCATTACAAGGATCAGCCCGAAGCATGGAATATGCGCCTGGTGCTGGGTATTTCCACAGTGCTGGGCATCATCGGCGTCGTTTCCGCTTTTGGCTTGTTTTTTCTCGGTGAGCGCGTCTTTCATATCGACCGTGCACACATCCAGACACTGATGTATCTTAAGTTGTCTGTAGCCGGACATCTGACGATCTTCCTGACACGTACGCGGGGCCCGTTCTGGTCCATACGCCCATCACGAATTTTATGGATAGCAGTGCTCAGCACGCAAATCGTGGCGACGCTGATAGCGGTTTATGGGCTGTTTATGACACCCCTTGGCTGGGGTTGGGCAGGGTTCGTTTGGGGTTATGCGTTACTATGGTTCCTCGTGAATGACCGCGTGAAATTGCTCGCTTACAGGATTTTCGATCCGGTCAAAAAGGAGCCTAAAACTGATGCCAAGACTGAAGCCAAAGCCGTGGATAAGCCAGAAGATAAAAATGATGCCAAGCCTGAAATTAAAGCTGTAGATAAGCCAGAAGATAAAACTCAAGCAAAACCTGAAGCCAAAGTTGAGCCAAAACCTGAGGCCATAGCAGGGGACAAGCCTGAGGCCAAAGCTGAGGATAAGTCCGAAGTAAAAGCGGATACCAAACCTGAAGCAAAGGCCGGGACGCCATCCGATTTAACACCACAAATTGCTAAGCGTGCTTATGAAATCTATGAAGACCAGGGACGCAAGAGCGGTCAGGCAACTCAGGACTGGAAGAAGGCGGAGCAGGAGATTCGGAAAAATGAACCCAAATCTGGACCTAAGACTGAAGCTAAAGACGAGACCAAGCCCGAAGCTCAAGACGAAACTAAACCAGAAGATAAGGTTGAGCCAAAACCTGAAGCCAAAGACATAACACCCTCCGATTTGACTCCTCAGCTCGTTAAGCGAGTCCATGAACTATACGAGGAATTAGGGCGTGAGGAAGTTCAGGCAGTTCAGGACTGGGAGAAGACGATAAAGGATACTGGGAAAGATGAAGCTAAAACCAAGGCTGAGCCTGAAGCAAAAGCTGACTTAGAGACTGAATCGAAAAATGAACCAAAGCCTAAAGAAAAAGACAAGCCAAAGCCTGAACCCCATGAATAAACAGAGAATAGCAATGGCACTGACAAAACTGAAAGGATAAAAATGAAAATTAATTCAAAGGATTTCCGTGTCCGACCCGGAGAAAAGGTCAGTCTAACAGAGTGGCCAACCACTATAAAACCTTTTTACAATTCGAAAAAACAGTATCAAAAACTTCTGGAAGAACACATAGAGGAATTGAACTCATTGCAACGCCTTCATTATGCATCCAGCCGCTATGCGTTGCTGCTGATTTTTCAGGGGATGGACGCGGCTGGCAAGGATGGCGCCATCCGGCATGTTATGTCAGGGATCAATCCGCAAGGTTGCGAAGTTTTTAGTTTCAAACAACCGAGTATTGAAGAACTACAGCACGATTTTCTCTGGCGCACGACATGCCGGCTTCCTGAACGTGGGAGGATCGGCATTTTCAATCGTTCTTACTATGAAGAGGTTCTCGTTGTTCGGGTGCATCCGGAGATTCTTCGCAGCCAGGAACTTCCGGATGAGTTGCTCGATGAGAAGACTATTTGGGAGGAGCGCTATCGTTCCATTGTTGACCTGGAGGACCATCTCCACCGTAATGGCACCCGGATCATTAAAGTCTTCCTCCATCTGTCGAAGAAGGAGCAGCGAAACCGATTCCTCGAGCGCATTGATGAGCCTGAAAAGAACTGGAAATTCAGTTTGTCAGATATTCACGAAAGAAAATACTGGAAACATTATATGAAAGCTTATGAAGATTGCCTGAGCGCGACAAGTACCCATCACGCTCACTGGTATGTTGTTCCTGCCGATGAAAAGGAGAATGCCAGGTTGATTGTCTCCCAGATTGTTCTTGATGCACTCCATGAACTTAAGATGGAATATCCCAAAACAAATGAGAAACGCCGGCAGGAATTAAAAGCTATCCGTAAACAGCTATGACGGCACAACCTTGACCAATAAACAACGACAGCAACTATTAGTAACAAAAAAAATAAAATCATGAAAAGAATAGAAGACAAAGTTGTCATCGTAACAGGTGGTGCATTAGGAATCGGTCGCGAAACATGTATTTTGTTAGCAAAAGAAGGTGCAAAAGTAGCGGTAACAGATGTTCTTGACAAAGAGGGCCAAAAATTAATTGAAGAAATTCACCAATCAGGTGGAGTAGCTAAATTCTGGCATCTTGATGTAACAGACGAAAAAGAAGTTGAAAAAGTTTATTCGGAAGTAGTCAGAGAATTTGGAAAACTTGACGCGACAGTGAATAATGCAGGAATTGCAGGTGTTGACAAGCCAACACATGAATTAACTGAGAAAGAATGGGATGCTGTTATGAATGTGAATGTAAAAGGAGTTTTCTTCTGTACTAAGCATGCAATTCTTCATATGAAAAAATCAGGTAGTGGCAGCATTATAAACCTTTCTTCAATTTATGGAATAGTCGGAGCCGGAGATATACCTCCTTATCATGCTTCTAAAGGTGCTGTCAGATTAATGTCAAAAAATGATGCGTTAATCTATGCAAAAGATAATATTAGAGTAAACTCAGTACATCCGGGATTTATCTGGACCCCGCTGGTCGAAAAATTAGGTAAAAAAGATCCCGGATTCAGAAAACATCTTGATAGCCTGCATCCTTTAGGACATATTGGAGAATCGATAGATGTTGCTTATGGAATACTTTATCTCGTATCTGACGAATCAAAATTTGTTACCGGAAGTGAATTGATCATTGATGGTGGTTATACCTGTAAATAATTTCCCGATCCTGAATTGCGTAACTGTTAATAGTTATGCAATCCACTCAAATCGTAGCGACATTGATTGCGATTTATGGGCTGTTTATGACACCCCTGGGCTGGGGATGGGCAAGGTTTGTAAGGGGTTATGCATTGCTATGGTTCCTCTTGAAAGACCGTGTGAAATTGCTCATCTATGGGATCTTCGATCCGGTCAAAAAAGAGCCTAAAGCTGATTCCAAGCCAGAAACCAGAGCCAAGGATAAGCCCGAAGCAAACGACCAGCTAAAGCCTTAACCCTCTAAATAAAATTTGCTTAAAATGTTTGAAATGTATATCTTTGCTTAAGGTATTCCGATTCATAATTTATAAAGAGAAAATTGACCTGGACTAATCAGTTGTACAATTTTATAATTCAAATTGAAGATTTACATCAAATACATGGTCACTATCCGGTGCAAGATGGTAGTGAAATCCGAGTTGGAAAAGCTTGGATTACACTATACATCCGTTGATCTTGGGGAGGCTGAAATAAAGGATAAGATTTCACCAGAGCAAATGGAGCACCTGAGAGTTGGCCTTAAAAAGTCAGGCCTTGAATTGATGGATGATAAAAAGAGCATCCTTGTCGAGAAAATAAAGGCAGTGATCATTGAACTGGTACATTATAATGACGAACAACTAAAAATAAACCTTTCCGATTACCTGGCTGAAAAACTTAATCACAACTACACGTACCTTGCCAATCTTTTTTCTGAAGTTAAAGGAACTACCATTGAACAATTTTACTTAGCCCACAAAATAGAAAAGGTAAAAGAGCTCCTCGTGTATGATGAGCTCAGCCTTACCGAGATTGCTTACAGATTGCATTACAGCAGTGTTGCCCACCTGTCAAACCAGTTTAAAAAAATGACTGGTCTTACCCCATCTCATTTCAAAAATCTCAAGCACAAAAGGCGCCATACTTTGGAAAATATGTGAATGATGTAACTTATTTCCAAAGTTATGTAATGGTTCTCCTCTTAATCGGATGCACTTTTGCAGTGTAATTTCCATTTTCATTCTTTTTATAAGACGGATAATTTGAGAATGGAGAATTAAAGCTGTTTATTAAAACCTTTGAGTAGTCATAATTTTTTGGTCATTCAATCATGAATACAACAGAAGTAGATAAAGCAAAAGCGTTTATAATTGTTGAAATCATTGAATATGTTCCAAATTCAGTGGTCATAAAAACAATTATCAAGAAAACGACAGGTAACGTTACTGCGACATCAGTCGATTCAGGTGAAACGATGACTGAAAAAATAACTCCTTTCGACACCTTTGTCCAAATAATCGATGGCAAGGCTGAGATTGAGATTGATGGGGTATCGAATTTCCTTAAGACAGGACAATCGATTATCATCCCGGCTCATACAGCAAATATCGTAAAAGCCAATGAGCGATTCAAAATGATATCGACCATCATCAAAAGCGGATACGAATAAATAATTACGGCCTTTAAAATCGGCAAACCCATACATTCGGGAATTATAGCCCAGGTGATAGACTCCAGGAATTCAGGAATGAAGGAAAGTACTTTTTTTTATTAATAAATAAAATACGCTTTTTTATGACCACAAAATATCAAAAGCTCTTTGAACCCATTACAATAGGAAAACTAACCCTTAAGAACCGTATCTCCATGGCCCCGCTTGGAATGGTGGCAATGGCTGATGCCTGCGGAGGATTTTCTGAAAACGCACAGGAATATTATATTGAGCGTGCAAAAGGCGGCACCGGTCTTATCATCACTGGCATTACAAATGTCAACTACAATGAAATGCCGTCGCTTCTGATGCCTTGTGCAACATACAATCCGCTGATGTTCGCGAGATCATGCGCACCCATGAATGAACGAATTCACGCCTATGATACCCGAATTTTCCTTCAGTTGACCGGGGGATTTGGCAGGGCAGCGATACCACAACTTATGACGAAGGCCATTGCCCCGTCAGACCAGGAAAACAGATGGAATCCATCTATTCATCACAAGGCGATGACGGTTAACGAAATAAAGGAATTGATCGCATCTTTTGTGGCCTCTGCTGTTATTGCCAAAGAATCTAAATTTGACGGAGTTGAAATTCATGCAGTACATGAGGGCTATTTGCTTGACCAGTTTGCCATTGCATTCTATAATAAAAGGACCGACGAATATGGCGGTGATTTAAGGGGCCGTCTTAAAATAACCACGGATATTGTAAAGGGCATTAAAGCCGCCTGTGGTAAAGATTTCCCGGTGTCATTGCGTTACAGTTTAAAAAGCTTTATCAAGGCTCTGCGACATGGTGCACTGCCCGGAGAAAAGTTTGAAGAAAAAGGCAAAGATATTGCCGAGGGAGTCGAAGCTGCAAAGATCCTGGTTGAAGCAGGCGTTGACATGCTGAATGTGGATGCAGGCACCTATGATGCCTGGTACTGGAATCATCCGCCGATGTATTTCGGGAAAGGAATGTACCGGGAGTTTGGTAAAACTCTGAAACAAAATGTCGATGTTCCGATCATACTGGCAGGCAGGATGGATGACCCGGAAATGGCCTGCAATGCCCTTGGTGTCAGTTGTGATATAGTCGGTTATGGCAGGCCACTGCTTGCTGATCCGTATTTACCTGAAAAAATCAGGACAGGGAACCTGGCGGATATACGCCCCTGCCTATCATGCCACCAGGGTTGCCTCGACCGGCTTGCGCATGGTTTGCCGCTTTCATGCGCGGTAAACCCGGCTTGCGGCAGGGAAAAATCATTTTCGATAATGCCGGCAACAGAAAAGAAAAACATAATTATTGCCGGCGGAGGCCTTGCCGGCATGGAAGCAGCCCGGGTATGTGCCCTCCGCGGGCACAGGGTCACGCTTCTGGAGAAGAGCAGCAGACTTGGTGGCCACATAATTACGGGAAGTATGCCGGACTTCAAGAAAGATGACCGGGCATTGCTCACATGGTACGAATTTCAGCTAAGCAAGCTGCCGGTCGATATCCGGCTCAATTGTACTGCTGACAAGGAGATGATTGAAAAATCCGACGCGGATGTAGTCATTGTTGCCATGGGGTCCACCCCGGTGAAACTTGTTTTTGGCGGCAAAAATCAA
>CAZUYY010000052.1:0-10497 GCA_964624935.1 uncultured Prolixibacteraceae bacterium | reverse complement strand
AACATGAAATGGAAGTCTACCAGCGTTCCCTTACAGGTCTTGGGCTTGTATTGATATGGTATGACAGGAGGATCAGCTTCTACCCGGAAATTATGCTGCAGCTTGATGAGCTGAGTCAGGATGAAACCATACAGCAGGATATGGAAGCACTGCTTCTCCAATTGCTCCTGGCCCAGGAAACAGAGACCATCGTAAAGTCTTTTGAAGAAGAAGTACTTCCGGATATGAAGAAAATGATGCCGAAATTCGAGGATAAGCTGCAATTGGATAATATCTTTGGAGAAGAAGACCTGGAAGGTAAAAACCCTGACTGGAAAGATATGATTGATGAGGTTCCAGGACTCTTTGAACGGATTGAAAAATTTACCCGGATGCAGATGGAAGGAGGCGATGTCTTCCTGAGCACCTTTTCCCAATTAAAACGTTTTGATTTCTTTACCCGGATGACCAACTGGTTTGTTCCATTTTATGCAGATCATCCCGATTTGAAAATTAACGAGGGCGAAGAAGAACAAATTTTCAGCCGGTTGCTGGAAGGTCTTGGCAGGGCTTTTTATCTCTGTAATTCAGATAAATATTCATTTGCCCTGAATTTCAATGCAGTCCCGCAGCAACAGCGATCAATGATCATGACTTATTTCGAAGCGGAGCTTGAACAGATGAAAGATATGGCATCTGAAGAGGAGATCCTGAGTCCTTCGTCTGCCTCGAATGCGATCTTTATTCAATATATCCAGGACCTCTACAGGTTTTTTAAACTCTACCCTTTTCACAATGAGTTTATTGACATCTTTCAGAAAAAGATCCGATTCACAGAACTCTGGTTTTACAAGACCTTCTTTGAAAGAGATAATTTTACTGTCCGGCTCGCTGTATTTTATTTTGATAAAAACCATTACCCTGAAGCCATAGAACTCTATAAATATCTGATCGAAAAAGAGGGACCAAAAGGCGAATATTATGAAAAGATCGGTTATTCGTACCAAAAAATGGGAAAGTTCCCTCAAGCCATCGAATTTTATAAAAAAGCAGAATTGTTCGAGAGTGACCGTCTTTGGATCCTAAAAAAACTAGGTTGGTGTTTGATGAAACTGAAAGATTATACAAATGCCCTTAAATATTTTGAAGAATGTGCACAAATGCAGCCGGACGACCTCACCATTCAGGCACAGATCGGCCAATGCCATCTGAATCTGAAGAATTATGAAGAGGCTCTGGGTAGTTATTCGAAAGTCCTGTATTTTCAACCCGAAAATCTTAAGGTACTCCGGCCGATTGCTTATTGCCAATTCATTTTGGGGAAACTTATCATTGCTGAGGAATCTTACCAAAAGATCCTTGCAGGCACCGGATCTCCCGGCCCCTTCGATCTGATGAATGCCGGGCATGTCGAGCTTTGCCTGAACAAACGAAAGGAAGCATTGCTGCTATATAAAAAAAGTAAAACTGACCTGTTTTTTGCAACAAATTCTTTTCAATCGGCTTTTGAAGAAGATATTCCATATCTGCTGAAAAACGGGATCAGCAAAGATGACCTGCCATTATTGATTGACTACTTACTATTCCAGGTTGATTGATCTGTTATCATTTATTTTTTGAGGGGCTAAACCCCACCCCCGGCCCCTCCCCAAGAGGGAGGGGAGTTATTGGTAAGAAATTGCTTAATATTACTCCGTTGAAATGAAAAAAGTAATATGATTTTATGTGTTTTTTCTTCCCCCTCCCTCTTGGGGGAGGGGGTCAGGGGGAGGGGTCATAAGGTCAAGGAGAGGGGTTTAGCACCAAAAAAAATTTGCCTTAAAATTTACCAGAAAAACAATTTCTGCTAAATTGTATTATTTTTGTTTCTCATCATTGACCGGGACTATGTTCAGACTGGAAAGTAAGATAAACGCAAAAAGCGTTGAATACCTCAGGAACAGGGATGAATACCTTGCAATCCTGGAAAAGTTTAAAGAGACTCTTTATAAAGTCAGGCAGGGTGGTCCTCCGCAGTCTGTGCTAAGGCATAAGGAACGGGGCAAACTACTGGCCCGCGAGCGCATCGATCTCCTTGTGGATAAGAACACTCCATTCATTGAATTGTCAACCCTGGCAGCCTATGACCTTTACAACAACGAATTTCCATCTGCCGGGATTATAACGGGGATCGGAGTGATTCATGGAAAGGAAACCATGTTCATTGCCAATGATGCAACCGTGAAAGGCGGGACTTACGTTAAGGAGACCATTAAAAAGCATGTAAGGGCGCAGGAAATAGCTATGGAAAATCATCTACCCTGTGTTTATCTTGTAGATTCAGGAGGTGTGTTTTTACCGGAGCAGGCGAATGTTTTTCCTGATAAATACGATTTTGGGCGATTTTTTTTCAACCAGGCAAGGCTATCCGCCAAAGGGATCCCTCAGATTGCCTTAGTTATGGGGTCCTGCACGGCCGGCGGCGCATACGTTCCTGCTATGAGCGATGAGACGATAATTGTCAGGAACCAGGGAACTATTTTTATCGGAGGCCCGCCCTTAGTGAAAGCAGCTACAGGAGAAGAAGTCACTGCTGAAGAACTGGGTGGGGCAGATGTTCATACATCCATCTCGGGTGTCGCCGACCACATGGCAGAAAATGATGTTCATGCAATCCAGATCTGCAGAAACATCTTTGAATCCATACAGCGTCATGATTATCAATCGCTTGAAACTATCCCAATCGAAGAACCCTGGTATGACCCTGCAGAGCTTTATGGAATCCTACCTGTCGATCTGAAGAAGCCCGTAGATTCACGGGAGATTATTTCGCGCATCGTTGATGGCAGTAAATTTCATGAATTCAAGGAAAGATATGCCCCTACATTGGTTACCGGTTTTGCTCATATCATGGGTTTCCAGGTGGGAATTCTTGCCAACAATGGTGTGCTGTTCGGTGAAACTGCCCTCAAAGGGGCTCATTTTGTCCAGCTTTGTACCAGCCGTAACATTCCTATCCTGTTTCTCCAGAATATCACAGGATTTATTGTTGGAAAGGAATACGAACGCGCCGGAATTGCCCGCGACGGAGCAAAGTTCGTGCATGCAGTCGCCAATGCCAATGTTCCCAAGTTCACTGTTATCTTCGGGGGATCTTTTGGCGCCGGGAATTATGCGATGGCAGGCAGAGCGTATGAGCCAAGGTTTTTATTTATGTTTCCGAATTCAAAAATCTCTGTCATGGGAGGTGAACAGGCAGCAAATGTCCTGATCACAGTGAAAGAAGACCAGCTCTCTGCACAGGGTAAAACACTTTCAGGCGAAGAGCGTGAGAAAATGATGCACACTATCCTGAAAAAATACGAACATGAGGGGTCCGCTTATTTTAGTACGGCAAGGCTCTGGGATGACGGAATCATTGATCCGACGGATACCCGCAAGATACTTGGACTGGCAATTGCTATTTCCCAGAACCGGAAATATGAAAAAACAACCTACGGTGTATTCAGAATGTAAGCTTATGAGAAAATTTGAGACCCTGGAGACTGACCTTGCCCATGAGATACTTACTGTTTACCTCAACCGGCCGGAGATCCATAATGCCTTTAACGAAACCATGTTGAAGGAACTGATCGAACTGTTTGAGAATGTTAGCAACCCGGAGATCTTGTGTGTAGTGATGCGTGGAAGAGGGAAATCCTTTTGTGCAGGGGTTGACCTTCAATGGATGAAAGCAGTTTCACAGAATAGCTATGAACAGAATTATCAGGAAAGCCTACTGCTGTCAAAGTGTTTTGAAACCATTTATATTTGTCCGAAACCTACAATCGCCGTCGCACATGGAGCTGTTCTCGGGGGCGCAAACGGGCTATTGTCAGCTTGCGATCTTGCTTATTCAACCGACACCGCTGTTTTTTCGTTGAGTGAAGTTAAAATCGGGATCATACCTGCCTGCATTTCTCCTTATGTGATCAAGCGGATCGGGGAATACGGAGCACGGGAACTTATGCTTACAGGTCGCAGAATTAACGGGAAAGAGGCTGAAACTTTCCGACTGGTGAATAAATCGATACCACCTGAGCTTCTCGAAGAAACCTTAGCCGAAACCATTGCGAATCTACGTACCAGCGGACCGAATGCTATGAATCATTGTAAGAAGCTGATCCATGAGGTTTGTAATCATCTTACGATGAAAGAAGCCTATGATTATACTGCGCGGATGATAGCGGATATCAGGGCTTCAGAAGAAGGGCAGGAAGGCATGAATGCCTTTCTTGAGAAACGAAAACCGAATTGGATCCACTAAGAGAAACAGATGACGAAGATCACTAAAATACTGGTCGCCAACCGCGGTGAGATTGCAGTCCGGATCATGCATACTGCAAAAAAGATGGGAATCCCCACCGTCGCAATCTATGCAGAAGCCGATCGAAAATCTCTTCATGTTCAGGAAGCGGATGAAGCTATATGCATAGGAGAAATTGAACTTCATGAGACCTACCTGAACGTTGCAAAGATCATGGCTGTTGCAAAAGAAACCGGATGCAATGCGATTCACCCGGGATACGGATTTCTGGCAGAGAATCCCCTCTTTGTCGAAGCCTGCGACAATGCGGGAATTATATTCATTGGTCCCGGAGCAACTGTTATGCGGATCATGGGAAACAAGATCACAGCCCGTGAATTTGTTAAAAATGCAGGCGTGCCTGTTACCGAAGGACTGACTGGGAAAAAGGATATATTGATGCAGGCCGGGACAAAGACCGGGTTTCCGGTCCTGCTCAAGGCAGCATCAGGTGGCGGCGGAAAGGGAATGAAGATCGTCTGGAATGAAAAAGAACTGGAGGAAGCAATTGAATCGACCAGCAGACAGGCAATGGCCTATTTTGGTGACGACACAATATACATTGAGAAATACCTGGATGAACCCCGTCACATTGAATTTCAGATCTTTGGTGATAATCATGGGAATGTGATCCACCTTTTTGAACGGGAATGTTCGATTCAGCGGCGTTACCAGAAAATTATAGAAGAGTCGCCCTCCCCAACCTTGACACCTGAATTGAGGAAAGAAATGGGTGCTGCAGCCGTCAGGATTGGTAAAGAAATAGGTTATACAAATGCAGGTACGATTGAATTTCTCGTCGACAAGAAAATGAATTTTTATTTCCTGGAGATGAATACAAGAATCCAGGTAGAGCACCCGGTGACTGAAATGGTCACAGGGATAGATGTGGTCGAAGAGCAGATCCTGATCGCAGAAGGACATCCCCTCCGACTGAAACAGGAAACACTCACTCAGACGGGTCACGCCATTGAATGCAGGATCTATGCTGAAGATCCTGAAAATAATTTCATGCCATCCCCCGGGAATATGTCCTTATATAAGGAACCGTTGATGGATCATATCCGTATTGATAAAGGAATAACGATAGACAGTGAAATCACAAGTTCCTATGATCCGATGATCTGCAAATTGGTTTCCTGGGGAATAGACAGGGAAGAAGCACGTAAACGGATGATAGCAGCCCTCCGTGAATATGTGATCCACGGGATCCATACCAATATTCTTTTCCTTTCTGAGCTTCTCACAAGCAGGGCATTTATTTCAAATGCAATTTCAACAAAATTCTGCGATGAACATAGCGATAAAATAATCGCCGGGATCCTGAAAGCACATCACCTGATCCCCTTGGATATTCCTCTGATCGGATACCTTATTATCAGCCTTGGAATACGAGATAACAGGGAATTCCTGAATGGAGATTCGACAAACATTTGGAACTCTGCCGGATTTTGGAGGGAACAGAAAATAATCAATATCAAAGCAGGGGATATTCTGGTAAAGGTTGGTATCCTGGTTTCGCAAGACTCTTATTTTGAACTGTCTGTTAATGACACTGTCTACCGGGTAAAAAAGACTGCTGAATATTCAAACGGAATTTCCTTCTTTATGAATAATTCGGAACATACCATCTATTACTCCAATGATACCAAAGAAGGGGGAATAATTAGTTTCGAAGGATATATTTTCAAAATGCATAGACAGGATTTCCTGCCAGAATCCATATCACCGGTACGTTTTGAATTGTCTAATCATAGTAACGAGGTATTTTCGCCCATGCCTGGAAAAGTCACTAAAATCTTTGTAAATGAAGGTGAAAAGGTACGTAAAGGAGAGGGGCTTCTTATCATTGAAGCAATGAAAATGGAAAACACTATCGTTTCTCCTGTAAATGGAATGGTTTCGCAAATCAATGTAGTCCTCAACGACCGCATTGATCCAGGCAAGGCAGTGATTATCCTTGAAAAAGAAACAGATTCAGAAAAAACAAAAATGAAATAGATGAACAAAGTAGTAAAAGATGCGAATGAAGCCATTCGCGGGATCACAAATAACATGACGATAATGTTTGGGGGGTTCGGTCTTTGCGGAATTCCTGAAAATTGTATCAAAGCTTTGGCTGCTACGAATATAAAGGGATTGACCTGTATCTCGAATAATGCAGGAGTGGATGATTTCGGGCTTGGGGTTCTTCTTGCGAAGCACCAGATGAAGAAGATGATGGCATCGTATGTCGGAGAGAATAAAGAATTTGAAAGGCAATTGCTTAGCGGAGAACTTGAAGTTGAACTTATTCCGCAGGGAACGCTGGCGGAAAGAATCCGTGCAGGAGGTGCAGGTATTCCCGCATTCTATGTTCCGGCCGGATATGGAACTGAGGTGCAGGGGGATAAGGAAGTTCGCGAATTCAGTGGAAAAATGCACCTCATGGAGATGGGCATTACGGCAGATTTCGCCATCGTAAAAGCTAAATATGGAGATACACGGGGTAACCTGATCTATAATAAAACTGCAAACAATTTCAACCAGGCAATGGCTTCAGCCGGCAGGATAACCATTGCAGAGGTCGAAGAACTTGTTCCATATGGCACTCTTGACCCTAATCAGATACATACACCCGGGATCTATGTTCAGCGGATCTTCCAGGGAACGAATTATGAAAAAAGGATTGAATTCAGAATGACAAGAAGTTAAAGGTACGCAAATTGAAAATCTATGGCACTTGACAAACATGGAATTGCAAAAAGAATTGCGAAAGAGCTGAAAGACGGCTTTTATGTTAATCTCGGGATAGGCATTCCGACGCTCGTTGCAAATTATATTCCTGAGGGTATGGAGGTAACCCTTCAGTCGGAAAATGGGTTATTGGGGATCGGGCCTTTTCCAGAACCCGATGAAGTCGATCCTGACCTTATCAATGCTGGAAAACAAACAATTACAGCAATGCCCGGAGCTGCCTTTTTTGATTCCTCTGCCAGCTTTGCAATGATCCGGGGAGGACATATTGATCTGACAGTGCTTGGCGCATTTGAAGTGTCTGAAAAAGGTGATATTGCAAGCTGGAAAATTCCGGGAAAACTGGTAAAGGGCATGGGAGGCGCCATGGATCTGGTTGCTGCTGCAAAGAATATCATCGTTGCCACAACGCATGCAGATAAAGATGGAAAATCAAAACTTTTGAAACAATGTACATTGCCACTCACAGGCGTAAATTGTGTAAAGAGGATCATAACCGATCTTGCGGTTGTTGATATAACTGAAGAAGGATTCAAACTTATGGAAAGAGCTCCCGGAGTGAGCATTGGAGAGATCCGGGCCGCTACAGAGGGGACATTAATTGTTGAAGGAGAGATCCCCGAAATGGATATTTAATGGCCCTGTCCCTTTCTTTTCATAAAAGAATTGATAGATGTTGAAACCATAAAATACAACCTATGAATTATCCTAAAAAAGTCATCCTTGGAGATATAACAGTAAGGGATGGATTTCAGCATGAGGAAATTTTCATCCCAACAGAAGCGAAAGTTTGGCTTGCCGAGCAATTGATACTGGCGGGATTCCGGCACATCGAGGTCACAAACCTGGGCAACCCGCAGGGGATGCCTCAGTTCAGGGATGCAGATACCGTCTTGAAATGCCTCCGGTCAAGTAAAAGAATTGCCGACAAAATAAGCCAGGTTTCCCTCACAGCGATTACTATCCGGGAAAAGGCCATTGAACGGGCAATACAGGCAAAGAAAGAAGGTTTTGGCCCCGACCGTATACTTCTGATGGTATCAACCAGTGAATCTCATCACATAAAGAACTCCGGTATCAGTCTTGATGAATACTGGAAAATGGCAGAAAAGTACATTCCACTGGCACACGATGCCGGGCTTAAGGTAAATGGTACTGTAAGCACGATCTGGGGATGTCCAATTGAAGGTCCAACTGAGATGAATAAGGCTATTGAGTTTGCAAAACGCTGGTTTGCCATTGGTGCCAATGATGTGGAACATGCCGATCATGACGGGTCCGCATCCCCCGACAGGGTTTACCGTTATTATTCTATGCTTCTGGATGCCATCCCAAGACCGGAAAAACAAATTGTCCACTTTCATACTACCCGGGGATGGGGACTGGCCAATGTTCTGGCTGCTTTACTTGCAGGGATGACCAATTATGAATCCACCATGGGAGGAATCGGCGGTCAGCCCGCAAACTTTGTCAGCGGTGTCCCTGTTGCCGGAACCGGAAGCTATTACTATAAGGATCCGAATATTGTCGGTCTTAATTCTACAGAAGACATGGTCGTGATGATGGATGAGATGGGAATTGACACAGGTGTGGATGTAGATAAAGTATTGGGGATCGGTACCATGGTAGAAAAAATCGTCGGAAGACGGCTTCGTTCCGAATCTATCCGGAACGGAAGAATACCAAAATCATTGACAGGAAAAAAATAAACCGGATGAAAATCATTGAATCGCCGCGTGAAGGCATGCAAAGTCTGCATTATACAATCCCTTCAGAGAAAAAAATACATTATATCCAACAGCTCTTAAAGGTTGGCTTCGATACGGTTGAAGTGGGAAGCATTGTTTCTCAGAAACTGATCCCGCAGATGGCGGATACTATGGAGATCCTGAAACAAATTGACTTTTCGGAGGCCCGTTCAAACCGCATGGTGTTGGTGGTTAATAAAAAGGGTGCTGAAATGATATCGGGACTGAAGGAAATCACACATATCTCTTACCCGCATTCTATCTCGGCTACTTTTCTGAAGAAAAATCTGAATGCCACTACAGAACAATCATTGGAAACGGTAAGTGAGATTGCAAATATCTGTGAAAAGACGGGGAAACAACTTGTGATTTACATCTCCATGGCCTTCGGTAATCCTTATGCAGACCCGTGGAGTTTGGAAATATTGATTGAATCAATCCGCGTATTGAAAAAGATCGGGGTCAGGATAATCCCACTTTCAAATGTTGCCATTGAGATTGACAATCCGATCATCAAAGAGATCTTCTCCTTGCTGATCCCTGAATTCCCGTCAATTGAATTTGGGCTTCATCTTCATACGACAAATAAAAACTGGCAGGAGAATGTGCTTACAGCCTATGATTCAGGATGCAGGAGATTTGATTCGGTCATCAACGGTTTCGGTGGTTGCCCGATGACAGGGAAAGAGATGCTGGGAAACCTTAAGACCGAAAACCTGGTTGCATTTGCAAGCAGTCATGGATTGGCCGGAAACATAGACTTCACAGCACTGGATGAAGCAGTTAAGTTAGTGACATTGACATTTATGGAATCTGTTTCATTCCCTGCCAATCGCCAAAAATCAGAACAATAAATAACATTTTAAACCAAGCTTATGTACCTCAGCGAAGAACATGAAATGATCCGTAAGACCGTACGGGATTTTGCAGAGCGCGAAATCAAACCCATAGCTCAGGAATTGGATGAGAAAGCCGAATTTTCTATTCCCCTGACAAAACGGATGGGTGAATTGGGACTGTTCGGGTTGCGAACTGCTACGGAGTATGGCGGGCACGACATGGATACACTTGCTTATGTGATCGCAGTGGAAGAACTTGCAAGGATTGACAGTTCGCAGGCATCCACTTTAGCTGCCCATATCTCACTTGGCATAGGACCCATCATGAATTATGGAACCCATGAACAGAAAAAAAAGTACCTGCCGATGCTATCGACCGGAGAAGCTACATGGGCTTTCGGACTGACAGAACCCGATGCCGGCAGCGATTCACGCAACACAAAATCATCTGCTCGTCTTGAAAATGGATATTGGATCATCAATGGTTCGAAGATCTTTATAACGAACGGATCTTCATCCATTAATAAAGGTGCAACCGTCCAGGTTGTTACGAGAAACGAGAACGGCCAGAAAGAATTCTCAACCATTCTGGTGGATGCCGAAACCCCGGGATTCAAGCGCGTTCCTATGCACGGGAAAATGATGTGGAGAGCCTCGGATACTGCCCAGTTGTTTTTCGAAGATTGCCGGGTTCCCGAATCCAACCTGCTTGGTTTACGTGGCGAAGGTTCCAAGATCATGCTGAATACCCTGGATAGTGGAAGGCTCGCCATTGGTGCTATGGGACTGGGACTTGCACAAGGGGCATTTGAAATGGCCATGAAATATGCCAAATCGAGAAAACAGTTTGGAAAACCCATCGCCGAATTCC
>CAZUYY010000051.1:0-10539 GCA_964624935.1 uncultured Prolixibacteraceae bacterium | reverse complement strand
GATAGATTATCTCTATAATAACATTGATCTTACGGCAGCATTTATCAAAGAAAATATCCCCGGTTTGGAAATGATCATGCCGGAAGCAACCTATATGATCTGGCTTGATTTCCGGAAATTCATGGTGGATGATGAAACCCTTAAACACAAACTGATCCATGAGGCAGGATTAGGCTTAAATCCAGGTACGACTTTTGGTCCGGGGGGAGAAGGATTCATGCGAATGAATATTGCCTGCCCGCGTTCGACGCTGGAAATTGCTCTTTCTCGACTACAAACAATTTTTCGCTGAGATCGGAATTCAAAATCCGTCATTCGATTATTCTAACCTGATTTTCCACCAGTCTTCTATGTTTTTTCTCATTTTAATAGAATGTTTTTCTTTTTACAAAATATTTTTTTATGTTTGTGATGAAATGAAGCAACTATTTGAGCATACATAGTCTAAATTTTGACCGTCACAATATTTAAAGACAAAAATGCCTGATGAATAGAATTTTACTTATTGCTTCTTTTATTTCATTCATCCTGGCCGATCTTAGCGGACAAACGACCATTGTGGTCAGTAACGATACTACCATCTGCCTTGGAGGATCGGCAACCTTAAGTGCGACAGTTACAAGCGGCAGTTATGGTACGAGCAGTTATACCTTTCAGACAGAGGCATACAGCCCCGAGCCATTTACAGGGGGAACTCAGGTTTGTCCCTCATTTGGTAACTGCTCAAATACAAATGGTGGAAAAGATGATTGTTATGCAGGACCATTCTCTATCGGATTCAATTTCTGCTTTTTTAATCAAACCTATACACAGTTCTGGATTGGGTCTAACGGGTGGATAAGCTTTTCACAACCAAATACTAATTGGAATACCTGGACAGCGACTACAATCCCAAACTCTGGCGCTTCAGTTCCAAAAAATGCAATCTTTTTCCCATGGGAAGATTGGCTGCCTTGTAAAGGTATGGTTCAGGACGTTTATTATTATAATACCGGATCAGCACCCAACCTGAAATTAGTGGTCTACTTTGCTGGAACTACTTTCTTTAATTGCAACGGATCGCTTTTTGCAACTTTCGAGGTTGTGTTGAACCAGCAAAGCAGCATTATTGAAAACCATATCCAGAGTAAACCTTTATGCAACAACCAGGCAGCCACCCAGGGTGTTCAGGACAGTACCGGAACTGTAGCGTTTACAGCGACAGGCCGTAACGATACTCCATGGTCTGCTACCGATGAAAGTACCGAGTTTGTCCCAAGCGGCTTAACTTGGTATACCGGTGGATACCCGGGAGGAACTATTGTAGGCTATGGTACACCAATTACTTTTTCACCCACCGTCACAACCACTTACACGGCTGTTGTCCAGGAATGTGACCAAAGTACGGCAACAGGAAATGTCCAGGTAACGGTGATCAGCCCGCAATTTAGTTATCCCCAGTCTTCCTATTGCCAGAGTGATCCAAACCCGACTCCGGCTATTGTTTTTCCTGGTGGTACCTTTTCAGCACTTCCTGCTGGCCTCGTATTTGTTAACACAAGCACCGGCGTCATCAATCTTGGGGCAAGCGCTCCGGGAACTTACAACATTACCTACCTTATTACCTCTCCATGTACGGTCGCTTCCTTACAAAGCATGACCATAAATGCCACACCGGCTCCTCCGGCACCACTGGATTCTTATGTATCCCGTTGCGGCCCCGGCCAGGTGACTTTCGGAGTGGTTCAGCCATCAGGTGAGATCATAAAATGGTATGATGCACCTTTCGGAGGAACCCTCTTATTCAACGGAGCCTCAGTTACAACGAATGTGAATGCCACTACCAATTATTATGCGGAAGCGACAACAAGTGGTACGACCTGTACCAGCCCGTCAAGAACCGACATTTTTGTTGTCATTAAGTCCGTCCCGGCTATTACCAACAACGTTTTAAATTATACCCTTTGCTCGGGCGATTCACTGAAAATTACATTGACTTCCTCTATTCCGGGTTCAACTTTTCAATGGACGGCATTTTCTGACGCAGGTACGCTGACAGGTTACTCAAACGGATCGGGACCAGGTATTTCGCAAAAGCTGATCAATTCAGGATCTGTCTATGATACTGTCATTTACTCAGTTGTCGCAACCGCAGATACATGCAGCAGCAACACTGTCAATTTTACTATCGTGGTCAAGCCTTTATTCGATGTTACGGCTGCTCCTCCCTCTCAAACTATCTGTTCAAATAGTCCCATAACCATTGACCTGACCTCAACCAATCCGGCGACAACCTTTTCCTGGACAGTCACTGGAAATAATCCCGGTCTGTCAGGTTACTCAAACGGTTCAGGCAATCCGATCACGCAAACCCTGTTGAACAGCAGTGCGACTGATGGGATTGTCACCTATAAGATCGTTGCCCAGGGAATAGGCTGTATCGGCGACACTGCTGTATCCACCGTTCTCGTTCATCCTTTACCGGTTCCGTCAATATCCGGACCGTCGACAATCTGTGTCGGATCGTCAGGCGTGGTTTATACAACCCAACCGGGAATGACGAATTACCTGTGGACGGTTTCGGCCGGTGGAACAATTACTGCCGGGGGAACTACCACAAGTAATTCTGTCACACTTACATGGAGCACTCCCGGCGCTCAATCAGTTTCTATCAACTATCACAACGCCAGCGGTTGCACTGAAGCAACTGCAACAAATTACCCTGTAACGGTCAATCCATTACCCGGTATAGCAGGAATTATTACAGGTACACCCGTTCTTTGCCAGGGATCAACAGGTGTCGCCTATTCTGTTGGATCTGTTGCCAATGCCACAAGTTATACCTGGACACTAACCCCATTAGCAGCCGGTACAATAAGCGGGAATACGAAAGCCATCACAATTAACTGGTCAACTCTATTCACAGGAACGGCAAGTCTGACAGTTAAAGGAGTGAACAGTTGCGGAAACGGGATCACATCGCCTGCTTTCTCCATCCTCGTAAATCCGAATCCCAACGTCACATATATGCTGTGTACCGATTCAATTACAACTATTACTGCAAGTCTCATCCATCTGAGAGAAGGGATCCCATTGGGAGGTACCTGGTCGGGATTAGCCGTCAATGCCGCAAAAGGCACTTTTAACCCGGCAATGGCAGGCATCGGGGCTCATACCATCACCTATTCCTACACCAATGTTTATGGATGTACAAGTACGGCATCTCATGTTATTACTGTGATCAATCCAGGGGCATTTTCCTGCGGAGTTAACCTGATAGATATCCGTGATAATAAAACCTATACGACCGTCAAAATTGGCAGCCAATGCTGGATGGCTGAAAGCCTCAATTACGGGACAGTCATTGTTTCAACCCAGGATCAGTTTGACAATTGTGTGCCTGAAAAATATTGTTATGGTGATATTCCTGCGAACTGCATCACTTACGGCGGTTTATACCAGTGGGATGAAATGATGGCTTATTACGATAGTTCCGGAACGCAGGGGATCTGTCCCCCGGGCTGGCATGTGCCCACTGAAGCCGAATGGACCCTGCTGTTCAGCAATTATATCAATAATGGGTATGCCGGAGCGGCATTAAAAGCTACAGGTTTTTCAGGATTTGACGCTTTGATCTCAGGTGTCAACTTTTTCAACCGCATCTTCAGTTATAATAGTTTTGCGGGATTTTACTGGTCCAGCACAACTGAGGGGATTTTCAAAGCTTGGGCGCACGGTATGAATTCTTTCGACCCAAGCGTTTCCTTTTACCCCGCCAGCAGATCTAATGCGTTTTCGGTCAGGTGCATAGAAAATTAAAATTCAAGTACGCCTTTAGCCTCAAATGACTAAACAGAAACTAAAACCAGCAAGATCAGGAGCAGTAAAAACCATTATAAAAAAAGAGTATACCGTTTACTGGCTGATAGCTGGTTTGTTACTTACATTGATCGTTTATATCCCTTCCCTTACCAATGGTTTGACTAATTGGGACGACAATCTGTATGTAAATTCTTCTTATGTTAACAACCATTCGTTCGCAGGTATTGTAAAAATCTTTTCTGTTTATTTTGCCGGAAATTATCATCCTCTTACCCTTTTATCACTTGGCATAGATCAGCTTATAGGAGGGAATAATCCCTTTATGTTTCATTTTACAAACCTGGTTCTGCACCTTTTAAACACATTCCTGGTGTTTCTGTTAGTCAGGCGGCTTACTAAGAACGATCTTCTGGCTATCCTCACATTCATTTTGTTTGGAGTACATCCTTTACATGTTGAATCAGTCGCCTGGGTATCGGAGAGAAAAGATGTTCTGTACTCATTTTTTTTCCTGATATCACTTACTGTTTATACATCTTATGCTTCAGGGCGGAAAGGATTTTACTATGGCCTTTCTCTCTTATTCTTTCTGCTTTCCTTATTGGCTAAAGGACAAGCGGTAATCCTGGTAGTCCTTCTTCCCTTTATTGATTATGTGAAGGGAAGAAAATGGTTCTCGGTAAAAAGCTTGTCAGAAAAAGTGCCTTTTTTACTTCTTTCGATGATCTTTAGCTTGGTTGCTTTCCGGGCCCAGGAATCTGGCCATACTCTGCATTTTGAATATTTCTCGCTGCCTCAAAGATTCGCTTTTGCTTCCTTTGGGATAGCACAATATTTGATTAAGAGCATCATCCCTTTCGACCTTGCGGCATTTTATCCCTATCCGTCAAAACTGGCAAATGGAAGTATTCCTTCATCTTATTGGTTGTACATTATTTCCCTGCCTGTTTTTTTCACAGGTTCTTATTTTTTGTTTAAGCGTTCGAAGATCTATACATTCGGACTCAGCCTGTTTTTTCTGAGCCTCCTTCCGCTTCTGCAATTGATCCCGGTCGGATCAGCTATCATGGCCGATCGTTATTTTTACATACCATCAATCGGATTACTGCTTTGTTTTGCCTTTGGTTTGCTGGAGATCAGGAATACCAGAATCAGATATGTCCTGTTTATCATATTTATCCTTATGTTTTCAATCCAGTCGTTTTCACGATGCAGGGTCTGGAAAGACAGCATAACGATTTGGGATGATGTGATCAATAAATATCCTGATCTGAAGGATGCCTTTTGCAACCGTGGTTCTGCTTATGGGGAACTTGGACAGTGGGACAAGGCAATAGTTGATTACTCCAGAATGATCGAAATAGACCCGAAAGACAGAGATGGTTATTACAGCCGTGGCGTTGCATATGCAAACCTTGGTCAATGGGAGAAAGCAATATCCAATTACACCCATGCAATAGAGATTGACCCGAAATATCCTGTAGCGTATTATAACCAAGGTATTGCCTTCTATAATCTCAGGCAGATAGACGAGGCAATTGCCAATTACTCCCGGGCAATTGAGATTGACCCAAATTATGCTCTGGCCTATACCAACCGTGGAGTTGCTTTTGCGACCCAGGGCCAGTGGGAAAAAGCAATCACCGATTTTTCCAAAGCGATCGAAATAGACCCCAATAATAATAATGCCTATACCAACCGTGAAATTGCATACAGGCAACTAAAAAGCAATAATTAGTGAGAACGCCGGAGTCTCTTCGAATTAACTACTTGTCATCCACACCACTCTACATAATCACGTCTGTCTTCTTCAACACATCTCCTTTTGGAGAAAACTGGACATCGTACCATTCTTTATCCTTTTTCAAGTCCATTTCATAGATGAATCCCTTATCCCGAACCTCTGTTTTGGTAACTGCTGAAACTTTGAAACCTGCAAAATCCCTGGCAATAGAAGCAGAGACTTCTCCTGGCAGATCAGATTCTTTTATTTCTGTTACGGTTTTAAGCCATTTTCCACTGGGATCAAAATTGGCAGACCTCCTGATCTCTTTGTCATGAAAGATGATTTTATAATCTTTGTTGTCAAATTCATAGTGGACATCGACAGCAGCAGAGAATTTTGTTTCAAAAGCTTGTTTTACGGGTATTGGAACCTCGTCGGGTGGGACTTTTTGGGTATAACCCATTAAACCGACAAGCAAACACACTGAAAACAATACAACTATCTTTTTCATGATTTGAATGATTTTAATGTTTGAATATTATTTTTATACCATCGTTTCTTATCCCCATCGCATTATCAAAACACTCTGACGGGTTTATTTTCTCCGGCAGGTTTTACCTCTTTTTTGAGGAAGGAACCGTTCTTATCAAAAGTCAGGGTGGTTTTTTGGGCTCCTTTCATTAATATTACTTTGTAAGTTATCCCGCCATTATTTTCTACTTTGAAAGCTGTATCAACAGTGCAGTTACTCATATTCTCCATCACATAAACTTTTGCGGTTTTCGGAATGCCGGCGAGTTTTAACTCGGTTTTGGTTTGTCCATGAACGAGCGTTGCAGATAATACAACCATGAATGTTACCAGTAATTTTTACATAATTTTCCAATTTATAGAATTAATGACAAAGTTTAAACGGAATTTCCAATATTATCTTGTTCTATCTATTTCCGGGGCCTTTATGATCATTCATTATAAGATGTTTTTTAAGAGGTGAATGATTAAGATTATTCGCATATATAGAAAGAAGCAAATGCATTGTACGAATTACCAAAATAATTGGAGATAAAGTTACGAAAATAAACCTTTTCCTGAATATTCTAGCAATAAAACAACCCTTTCCTGCCGGTAGAAAGGTTTTTTGAAAACAGATCAGAATTAAGAAATCGTTGATCAATATTCGATTATTCTAAAAAAACCAATACCCAACACCCAACACCTAATACCAAATTTTAATTCGTTGATCGATCTTCGATTATTCACTCGTTATTGTACAACCATTTTCCACGTTTTTTCTGTTCCGTTATACCGGAGATTGACAATATAGATACCAGCAGCGAGATTCGAAAGGTCGGTTTGATAGGGTTCAGAAGTCTTGATGACCGGGATATTCTTAAGCGAGATGATTCTGCCGGAGATATCTGTAACCGTCAATTCCGCTTCTTCAATGTCAAATGTTGAACCAATAAAAAAGCTACCGTTTGAAGGATTAGGATAGAGTATCACATCTCCTGTCCAGTTTACCTGGTTTTTAGGAGTAAGCGTCAACTGCTGGCAAATGGAATTTTGAAGAGTTGAGTTACTGACTTTAAGATTTATTCTAAAATCTCCATAATGCCCGAATGTATGCAACGGGTCTTTCTCCGTGGAAATGGAACCATCACCGAAATCCCAGTGCCAGGATGTTGCATCCGGGGTTTCAATCCTGAATTGAACCTCCAGGTCGGTGCCGGGTACAATATTTTGTGAATAGTTCGTCAGTAAAGGATAAACATACACGGAATCGCAGGATAGGCTTTCACCGCATGAATCAACTTCAGTAAGACATACCCAATAAGCACCTTCATCTGAGTAAATATGGAGGGGATCCTTATCCTGAGAAGTATGACCATCGCCGAAATTCCACATTCGTGATATGAAACCCGAAACAATTGATGTATCATGAAACTGATATCCCGGATAATTGACAAAATAATAAAAGCGGGATATAGGAAGACTACAGATGATCTCTATTTCCTCGCACGAAGAATCTACTCCACATCCGCTGGAGTCTATGAGACATGCTGTGTACTTACCTTCACCCGGGTAATTATGGACCGGGTCATGCTGTGTCGAACCTGTACCATCCCCAAAAGACCACAAATAGGCCGGGGCATTGGGAGATGTCGTATTGGTGAAACGCACGTTCAGATAATCTATAGCCGTCTTAAATGAGGGTGTTGGCGGACGACAGGAAAGGACAATGTCTTTGCATCCGGTAGCTGTTCCGCAGGAATCCGTCAAGGTTAAACAAACATGGTACGTTCCGGCACGGGAAAAAACATGAATAGGGTTTCTAAGCGGGGATGATGAACCATCTCCAAAATTCCAGAGCCAGGAACCTCCCTGGGTTGAAGTATCTGTAAAAGCCACAGTCAGATTTTCAACGGTATAAGTAAAGCCGGGTACCGGAAGAGGACATGAAACAACAACAATCTGCCTGCATTTGACTGATTTCGTTTGTAAGCCTTCATCAACCGTCAGACTAATATGATAAGTCCCAGGTGCATTGTACGAGAATGGCGGAGGAGTGAACTGCGTTGAAGACGGGATTGCCGGATTTGAACACATGGGCCAGACAAGCTTGGTAAGCGTATAAGTTTCCCGGTTAGTAATGTAAGCACATAGCGTATCTCCTTGCCTAATGATCTCTGACATGCTGTGAGGCCGGTCAAGATTGCCGATGTTGCCAAGCGATTGCATAGTTATCGTACCCGTATATCCCCCTGCAAAATCGAGGCGCCATAACAGATCGTTTGACTCAAATGAATAAAGATACTTTGTCATGAACCCTGTTGTGTTTTCACAGTCCTGCAGGGTTGTGACAAATGCACCATTATCCATTGCTCCTGAAAAATTTCCAAGATTCACACCGGTTGGCTGGTTCAGGAGAGAGGTGCCGAAATCAAGCCTCACCAGTGTTTCGTTTGGTCCTGAAGCAAACATCCGCCAGGTACCGTAATCATTTATCATAACAATTGCGGAAGGTTCATAAAGCAATCCATTTATTGTCCCCATATCTTCATAAGCCGGGGTATTCGCCAGCGTACTTCCGAAATTAAGTCTTACAAGATTATTCCCCGTTGAACATGTAATAAATCCAATCCATGTGTTTCCCTCTTGTCCAAGCCACAATCCATGCGGCATGTCGAGCGTGGGTAGGTTAAGAACAGAAGCTACCGGAGAATTTGAGAGATGCGAACCAAAAACGAGACGTACTACTGAATTTCCGTTATTAACGAAGCCGTACCAGGTACCATTATCAATTTTTACCTGGATTCCCTCCAGGTTGTCACTGAATAGCCCCGACCCATCCAGGTTATCTGAAGAAACCGGGTAATTAAGGAAACTGTTGCCAAGGTAATTTCGTGTAACATGGGGAACGTCGCCTTGAAGCATATATCCCTGGTTACTGATAAACGAATAACAGTTATCACCATCTTTTACCTGGGTAATATAAGTGGGGACATCAAGATTCCCAAAAACATTCCCAAGGTTTGTCCCGGTTGGGGTAACGTTAAGACTCCCCGAACAGAAGCTCCAGTAATAGGTGGTACCCCCGGTCGAAAGATTGATCAGATTAACCTCCTGACCAACACTGACGGTATCCGGTCCTGTAAAATCAGCTACCACCTGTGCACGCGTTCCAACGCAAACAAGCATCAGGAGAAAAAGGAAGAAAAATCCATGGGTAAATAAAGGCCGTTTCATAATCTGAATATAAGACTGTAAAGAACAAATATAATCCATTTTTTGCTTTACCAATAATGAACAGAAAGGTATATGAATGCCTCCAAAGATAATCAAAAAACTTGTAAAAGCAAGCTTTTAGCAAGATTTTATTCATCAAAGCTTTGATCCCCCTCTTCCTTCAAACTTCGTTGATCAATATTCGAATGTTCTAAAAAAAAACAATACCCAATGCCCAACACCTAATACTAAATTTTAATTTATTGATCTATATTCGATTATTCAAACAATAGCTGTTTGAAGGTAGTTGATTATTTCAACTCCACGAACATCTTCTTTAAAGCGTTATCATCTTTATCCGAATAGAACCATCCTTCTTTTTTAAAGATTTCATACCCATTAACGCCCTGTTTTAATATTGGTTTCACTTCTTTAGCCCGGTCAAGATACTTTTTCGCATTCACCAGATCATTTTGGTAGTAATATGTCAACGTGATCCCAATCAGTGCGTCGATAAGATCGGGCTGCAGGTCAATACATTTTTTAAACTTTTCCAGTGCTGCGGAATAATTATTTTTTGCCAGATAACAATACCCGAGATTATCCAAAGTTGAGCGGTGATTGGGGTCAATTGCAAGAACCTTATTATAAATATCAATTGCGTTTGGGTAATCCTCCATTTCCATGTAGCATAAACCTTTTGAAAACAGATAGGTTGTGTTTGCCGGATCAAGATCAACGGCTTTAGTGTAATCGGCAAGAGCACCCTGATAATTCGGCAGGTGTTCTTTTGCCATCCCGCGGATAAAGTAAACATCAGTATCTTTCGGATCAAGTTCAATGACTTTCGAATAATCAGCAATGGCTCCCTGGTAATCCTTCAGGTTGGATTTGACAATTCCACGGTTTAAGTATGCAGCAGTTTTTGTTTCTTCTTTTTCTATACTTTTTGTAAAATATTCAACCTTTTCTTTCGGATCTTTTGAATCGAGCCCCTTCTGAAACCAATAGGCATTTTGTGCGCCCAATATCATCGGGATCAACATGACATTGAAAAGAAATAAAACATTTGCTTTCATGAATGTTTGGTTGAACAAGTCTGAAGTCTCAAGTGTGATGTGTGAAATAGTTCGAAGTTCAAAACTCGTTGATCGATTGTCGATTGTTCAATGAAGTACGATCGGATTTCAGAAATAATCCGGGCGTGCCTTCCCATTGCAACTTTTAATAGTCTAAAGAATAATTGACTTGAAATCCAATTTTCTCAAGTCCCTTGCGAATGTTGC
>CAZUYY010000050.1:0-10722 GCA_964624935.1 uncultured Prolixibacteraceae bacterium | reverse complement strand
TTTGGCAGGTTATCTCCCATATGCATGGGTGAACCTGCAACCATCTCTCCGATCTTCTTATAACAATTCAGATTGGGATTGTACTTGAGGGGGAGCGGAGCAATCATCCCGCGCTCAAGAGCATTGATGCTGTCGAGACCTTCAAGTCCCTTCAGGTTTACAATAGCAGCATAACGTCTTGGAATGTTTGTTGCAACAAATTTTATCCCCTTTTTTGCAGCATAATCCACAATCGGAGCATAATCTGTTTTGTAATTGGGCCAGAGTTTGGCTTCCGCTTCAAAATCTTTTTTCCGGATAAAGGATGAAATGTACTCATTCAAAAGGAGTTGATTATCCCTCTCAAACATTTCTGCACCGATGATCAGCTTCCCGTTCTTTACGGTGTTTAGATCTTTCACCAGTTGTAACTCCAGCCAGTGGCAAATCGGGTTGGTATGGCTTTCTCCAAAAAACACCACGTCTGCATTCTTCGCGGCTTTAAGGATATCCGCATAATCAGAGGAATGGCCTTTACTGTTAAATATCCTGTAGGCCGGCCTGTCGCTTTTAGCTGCCACCAGGAGAAAGAGAATTGCAAAAATTCCCACGTAAACTTTAATTTTCATAATATCAGGGTTAATTCAACTGTATGTTTTAATCAGTTATCAACGCAATCCCGGATCATCGCCATTGTCATCCTCATTATCATCTCCGTTTGTCTTGTCTTTTGCTTCTGTGGGCGATTTATAAGTTCCTGAAAGAACAGATTTATACAATTCCTGATCTGTAATAGCATGGATTGCTGATGCGATATCTTTATCAGTTTTCAGTGAAGCGATTATCTTGCCTTTCTGGTAATAATACCTGGAAACAATTTCCTGTTTAAGAAGTTCGCAGATCTGGGATTTGAATTTTGTCAGGTCGCTTTTTTTATCATTTTGCATCTGGGTCTTAAGGGCATCGTATTCAGATTTTATGGCATTGAAATAGTTTTCTTTTTCTGCATTCTTACGAAGGTCTTCGAGAGCTTCTTCACTTTTTGTTTTATAATCATATTTTTTATCTGAAATAAAAGCCACGAAGGAATTGAAGATGGAATCAGAGATTTCAAATTTATCTGCCGGAGGGAGGGAAGAATGGTCTCTTCTGAATTTAGTTGCAAAATCAAAAATCAGGTATTTTGTATAGAGGGCCATTGCAATGTTGCTATAGTCTGTTTTTTCGGTGAAGATATCTGGTTTTATTCCTCTTCCTTCGTAAACGGTGCGGCCATCCTTCGTTTTAAATGCCGTTATCAGTGAATCGGGGATCGTGCCAAAGACGCCTTCTTTGTTTTTATGAGAATAGTCAATCGCCTGAATACATCTGCCGCTTGGAATATAATACTTAGCTACCGTGACTTTCATCTGGGCGTTGTAGCTCAATGGAATAACATTCTGAACCAATCCTTTTCCAAAGGTCCTGCGACCAACAATCACACCCCTGTCAAGGTCCTGAATAGCGCCCGATAGGATCTCGCTTGCCGAGGCACTCTGGCCGTCGACCAGGACAACGAGTGGTACAGTCATATCAACTGCCGAATTCATGGTTTTGTAGGTGTGGTTTTTATCCGGGAGTTTCCCTTTGGTCGTAACCACATCCTGACCCCGGTCAACAAAAATGTTCACAATATCCACAGCTTCATTCAGCAAACCGCCTCCGTTGCCGCGCAGGTCAATAATGACACCTTTCAATTCTTCCTTCTCGCGAAGCTTCATGAACGCCTGTTTGACTTCCAATGCTGCTTTTTGAGTAAAACTGGTGAGCTTGATATAACCAATGTCATTATCGAGCATACCGGAGTATGGAATATTATCAATTTTGATGATCTCCCGGTTGATGGTCTTTTCAATTGGTGCTTCCTCGCCCGGGCGCTGGATCTTCAGGGTGATAGATGTTCCCGACTGTCCTTTGAGAATGGCGCTTACATCTGAATAGGATTTTCCTTTTGCCGATTGTCCATTGATCTCCAGTATAATATCTCCGGCCCTGATGTCGCTCTTTTGTGCAGGGGATCCCTCGTAGGGTTCTGAGATTACAACGTAATCCCCGTTCTGATGGATCAATGCACCAATTCCTCCGTATTCACCCGTGGTAATGAACTTATAATCCTCGATTTCATTTTCCGTAATGAAATTAGTATATGGATCGAGTGATTCGAGCATGGCGTCGATAGCTGTTTTTGTAAGTTCTCCCGGCTTTATTTCATCTACATAATTGGTATTCAGCTCTTTTATGACATTTGAATAAATGTCAAGGTTCTTCACAATCTCGAATCCCTGTTCGTCAGGGGCTTGTGCAGGTACAACTTTACAAGCTCCGAGTAAAATCATAATCAGTAAAACAACTGCTCCTCTTCGTATCATAATCCCTAATTATTATCTGTTATAAATGTTTCTAATTCAATTTTCACTATTCATGGAACGGGATCGTATCCACTTCCACCCCAAGGGTGGCAATGCGACAGTCTTTTCAGGGTAAGCCACAAGCCTTTGAAAGGACCATATTTCCTGATTGCCTCTATCCCATATGCCGAACAGGATGGCGTGTATCTGCACGAGGGCATCAGGTATGGAGAAAGGATGCCCTGATATAACCGAATCAAAAAGATTAAAAAATTACCCAATAACGTTCGCATGTCCTTTCCTTAAACGCTGTAAAAGTAAAATTATTTTTTCCCTGATCAGGCTGGACGGAAGGATTTCTTTGGAAGTGTAAATTATGCAAAGCGCCATCTGCTGTTGCCTTTCCATAAGGTCATCGTACAAAATCCCCTTATTTAACCGGTAGGCTTCACGGATCCTGCGCTTGATCTTGTTCCGTTGTACCGCTTTACGCAAATTCAGTTTGGGAACAGAAATGAGTAACTGTGCGGGAAAAGTAACAGGGATCGCCGTCTCAATAAATGTTACCCGGAATGGGTAGATAAAAAAAGAATGGCCTTCCTGAAAGAGCTTCGTGATCAGAATTTTCCTGCACAACCTTTCATCCTTTGTGAAAGTTTGATTCATGTCATTTTTTCTTCAACTCATTCTGCAGGTAATTCTCAATGGCCATGGTCATAGAAGGTGCCGTACTTGAGGGTGCCGAAACATTCAGTTTAAGTCCTGCATCCCCGATAGCTTTTGCAGTACTTGGCCCGAATGCGCCGATCACCGTATTATTTTGTTTGTATTTTGGGAAATTCTTGAATAAGGATTTAATCCCCGCAGGACTGAAAAAGACCAGCATATCATAATCTGCGATTTTAAGATCAGAAAGATCAGTGGCAAGTGTCCGGTAGATCACTGCTTTTTTAAACTGTACCTTATTTTCCTCCAGCATATTCGAAATCTCCGGCTTATGAATATCCGAGCAAGGCAACAAGAATTTTTCAGTTTTATGTT
The DNA here is from genome assembly GCA_964624935.1 of uncultured Prolixibacteraceae bacterium. GTDB lineage: Bacteria > Bacteroidota > Bacteroidia > Bacteroidales > FEN-979 > FEN-979. The sequence goes on along the minus strand of CAZUYY010000050.1, from coordinate 7,315 downwards.
TTTTGATCAGTTCTACAAGATTTGCAAAGTTTTCTTTACTGTGAAAAACTTTTCTTTTCCTGTATTGAACATATTTCTGGAGATAATAGGCTGTCGATTCGGAGATGCTGAAATATTTCATGGCATCAGGTACCTCGATACGCATTTCTTTGCAAATCCGGAAAAAATGATCTACCGCGTTGCGGGAAGTAAAGATAACTGCAGAATAATCGAGTATGTTGATCCGTTCCTTCCTGAATTCTTTGGCAGTTATGCCTTCAACCTTGATGAATTTACGAAATACAACATTGACATTAAACTTTTTTGCCAGATCATTGTAAGGTGATTTTTCAAGATCTGATGGTTGAGGTTGAGAGACAAGGATCGTTTTTATTTTCAATGGTGTGTATTTTTAATCGTTGCACACTCAGATTGACTTTCCCGATCGCTTATCAATAGTACTTAAGAACAACTTTTAAGAAAACGACCAGGGGTAATATTTCAAGGGTGCAAAGATACACAAATAAAAACAAGTAGGAAAATTTCGTTATTGATATTCCTATCAAAAACCCCCTGATCAACCGGAAGAGAAAGAATAAAGCAAAAACGATGATGCAACCCCAAAGAAAAACAGCACTTTTCAAGTACACGGTAAAAACCAGCAACGGTAATAATAAAATACCAGTTAATATATTAAAAATCAGAATATTTAAGAGATATTCACTAGTTGTCTGACGGGTCCTGAAGACAAATGAAAGGAATTGGATCACAGCGATTTTAACGGTCCAGAATCCCAGTAAAAAAGCACAGATCAGAACGAAAAGCGTACCCCCTCCGATCAGTCCCCTTGATTCCTTGATGAAAACAAGCTCAATAAGCTGATACATAAATAATGTGGCAGTAATGAAATAAATGAAGCCTGTGGCCAGTGAGATGCGTTCTGAAAAAAGATCACCATCCCTGATCAGCTGATTCAAAAACCTTTTTGAATATGGCGCCATCATGATCTGCCTGAGTCTACGGTGATAAAACACCTGAACCCATGCAAGCAGCAAAAAACATAAAAGAAGAAGTCCCAGGATCCAGTCGGGTTGATACTTTGTGAATGGAAGGGGCCTGATTTCCTGTGTCTTTAATTGGTGAGAAATGAAGAATGATCGTGTTTTGGCAGGAGAAGGGGACAGAAGGCTCTGAAAATCTGCAGTAGAATCTGTACTAATCTTGGGAGAGATCATTTTCAGATCCTGTGAAAGGGTCGTATCTGACTGCAGGATTATTTCTCCGGTTTTCATTTCAGAGATTGTAATAAAGATTCCTCAAAATTTGAGGTCAAGTTGTGATATAAAGGACGCCCATAACTTGTTATCCGGTGGCGGAGCAACCACGTGTATTTCTTCTTTGCTTACCGGGTGAATGAATTCTACCTGTCGTGCATGCAGGCAAATAGAACCATCCGGGTTTGAACGGCTGAATCCATACTTCAGGTCACCTTTGATCGGGCAGCCGATCTTTGAAAGCTGGGTGCGTATCTGATGATGACGTCCAGTGAGGAGGGTTACCTCCAGCAGAAAATAATTCTGACCCCCCGCAAGTAAGTGATATATGAGTTCAGCTTTCCGGGAACCGTTCATTTCCTTCTCATAAGCGAAAGATTTGTTTTTTTCTTCGTTCTTTTTCAGGTAATGAATAAGATGACCATTTATCTCGGGTGGCTGGTTTTTAACAATTGCCCAATAGGACTTATGAATTTGTCCGGCTTTGATCATTTCATTCATCCGGGCAAGAGCTTTGCTTGTTTTTGCAAAAATGACCACTCCGCTGACCGGCCGGTCAATCCGGTGAACCACCCCGAGAAAAACATTCCCGGGCTTATGATCACGCTCTTTAATGAAAGCCTTGAGCAAATCACTAAGCGGGATATCTCCGGTTTTATCTCCCTGCACGATCTGTGAAGGCTGTTTATTATAAATTATAAGATGATTGTCTTCGAATAGAATATTATTCCCGGTTATGCTGCTGTTCATTAGTATTGTTCACGTTCATTGGGGAAATCACCAGATTTGACATCATTGATATAGGTATTTACGGAACCCTGGATCTCTTCTGCGAGATTGTTGTAACGGCGAAGAAAGCGGGGTGAGAAATCCATCGTTATGCCCAGCATGTCATGCAGTACCAAAACCTGGCCGTCGACATGCCGTCCGGCTCCGATACCGATGGCAGGGATCTTTATAGCGCCTGCAACCTGTGCTCCAAGCTTTGCAGGGATCTTTTCGAGTACGATGGAAAAACATCCCGCACGACTTAGCAGTTGTGCATCTTCCATAAGTTTTTGCGCTTCTTCCTCTGTAGTGGCCCTCACAACATAGGTTCCGAATTTATGAATGGATTGCGGGGTCAGGCCAAGATGACCCATCACTGGTATTCCGGCAGACAGGATCCTGTCGACCGACTCGAGAACCTCTTTTCCTCCTTCAAGTTTAACAGCATCTGCGCCACTTTCTTTCATGATACGGATGGCAGAAGACAAAGCTTCTTTCGAATTGCCCTGGTAAGTGCCAAAAGGCATATCGACGACTACCATTGCTCTCTTGACCGCTCTCACCACCGATGAGGCATGATATATCATCTCGTTCAGCGTGATGGGGAGAGTGGAAGTGTGTCCTGCCATAACATTGGAGGCTGAATCCCCGACGAGTATGATGTCAATACCCGTTCCATCAAGGATTCGGGCGAATGAATAATCATAGGCAGTTAGCATGGCGATTTTTTCACCCTCCAGTTTCATTTCCTGGAGCACAAACGTTGTAACTTTCGGAACATTCCGGTACGATGGTGTCATTCTTTTCTTATTTATCAGCAAAACTACAACAAATAATTAAAAATTATTTACTTTTGTCCTCCTTTTCCAGATAGAATCAGCTATGCGCTACTTCAGAATTATACTTGTTGCCCTTGTAATTATCCCGGTTCTTTATTCCTGCAATAACAAGTTAAATGTGAATGCACCATGGAAAGATATTACCGTGGTTTATGGACTTCTAAGCCAGAATGACGATACGGCCTATATAAAGATCACAAAGGCATTTCTCGGGAATGGCAATGCCCTGCAGTTTGCAAAGATCCCGGATTCAAGCACTTATCCGGATAAACTAAATGTAAGGATGGAAGCATGGTCGGGCAGCAACCTTGTTAATACCTATGTTTTTGATACCATAACTATTCATACAAAACTAGCAGGGGATTCAATATTCTATTTTCCTACGCAAATGGTTTATTACTGTAAAACAGGGCATCTCGATCAAAACAACACTTACAGGCTTAAGATTACTCATACAAAGACCGGTGTTGTGGATTCTGCATCAACAACACTGGTTCACAGCTTTAATGTTGACAATCCTGATCCGTATATTAAATTGGCTGATTTCATTCCGGGACAGTATTTTGATGTGAAATTTGATCAGGCCTATGGAGGAAAACGATATCAGCTGGTAATTCGTTTTCACTACCTGGAAACTGTAGGAAGTAGTTCTAAGCCGAAATCTTTTGATTGGTTGGTTTTTAATGACTATGAAGTATCTGATCCCTATGAAATTTCGTCTGTTCCGATTGAACAGACTTTTGCGTCAGAAGCTTTTTACACTATAGTGAAAGCCAGTATAAAGACCTTAAAGGAAGATCCCTCTGTAAGTTCGCGATCGGCACAATATGTGGATTTTATCTTCAGTGTCGCTTCTGATGATCTCAGTACTTATATGAATGCCACCGAGCCATCCCTTTCAATTGTCCAGGAACGGCCATCTTTTACAAACATTTACAATGGGATTGGACTATTTTCAAGCAGATACGTAAATGAGCTGGATACTGTCCAGCTTGGCGCCAACACGTTGAGCGAGTTTACAACCGATACGGCTTTTATCAATCGCGGTTTTTGACATCCCGGTAATTTCTTTTCACTGTCGTTTTGTCACAATCTGACAGCCAATTCTCTTTTGGCATAATGATTGACGATAAAGAACGAAATTCCGAAAAAGAAATATTCACAAAAAATTTTTAATAAAATGGGAAAAATTATTGGTATCGATCTTGGAACCACGAATTCTTGTGTAGCTGTCATGGAAGGGAACGAACCGGTTGTCATTGCCAACAGTGAAGGGAGAAGAACTACTCCTTCTATCGTTGCATTTACTGAAAATGGAGAGCGAAAAGTTGGCGATCCGGCAAAGCGTCAGGCTATCACCAATCCTCATAATACTGTTTTTTCCATAAAACGGTTCATGGGGGAAACCTATAATCAGGTTGAAAAAGAAATTAAGCGTGTGCCTTACCATGTTGATCATGGTGAAAATGATACACCGCGTGTCAATATCAATGGAAAATTGTATTCCCCGCAGGAAATTTCTGCCATGATACTCCAGAAGATGAGAAAAACAGCAGAAGATTATCTTGGAATGGAAATTAAAGAAGCTGTTATCACCGTTCCTGCATACTTCAGCGATTCACAGCGTCAGGCCACGAAAGAGGCAGGGGAAATTGCAGGTCTCGATGTCAAACGTATTATCAATGAACCTACAGCAGCTGCCCTGGCATATGGTCTTGACAAAAAGAACAGAGACATGAAGGTTGCCGTTTTCGACCTGGGAGGCGGAACATTTGATATTTCAATCCTTGAACTCGGGGAAGGAGTATTTGAAGTTAAATCCACCAATGGAAATACCCATCTTGGAGGTGATGATTTTGACCACCTGATTATTGACTGGCTTGCCGATGAATTTCTGAAAGATGAACGGATTGATCTGAGAAAAGACCCGATGGCACTCCAGCGGTTAAAAGAAGCTGCAGAAAAAGCCAAGATAGAATTATCCAGTTCAACCGAGACTGAGATCAACCTGCCCTACATAATGCCGGTTGATGGTATTCCAAAGCACCTGGTAAAAAAACTTTCGCGTGCCAAATTTGAGCAACTGATAGATAATTTGATGCGTTCGACCATTCCGCCCTGTGAACAGGCCATGAAAGATGCCGGACTGAAAACATCTGACATTGATGAAGTGATCCTGGTTGGCGGTTCTACGAGAATTCCTGCCGTACAGAAACTCGTAAAGGATTTCTTCGGAAAGGAACCTTCAAAAGGTGTAAATCCGGATGAAGTCGTAGCCGTTGGCGCAGCTATCCAGGGAGGTGTGCTGACAGGAGAAGTGAAAGATGTTCTATTACTGGATGTCACCCCGCTGTCACTGGGAATTGAAACCCTGGGTGGTGTAATGACCCGGTTGATCGAGTCAAATACGACCATCCCTACTAAAAAATCAGAGATCTTTTCAACTGCAGCAGATAATCAGACTTCTGTAGAGATCCATGTCCTGCAGGGTGAAAGACCCATGGCTGATCAAAATAAGAGCATCGGCCGTTTCCATCTCGATGGCATTCCTCCTTCATCACGTGGTATCCCACAGATCGGAGTAACATTTGATCTTGATGCAAACGGGATTTTAAATGTTACGGCCAGGGATAAAGCAACAGGAAAATCTCAGCAGATCCGTATCGAAGCCTCTTCAGGATTGTCAGAAGCCGACATCAGGAAGATGAAAGAAGAAGCTCAGAGGAATGCAGATGCAGATACCCGGATAAAACAAGAGATAGATAAATTAAACACCGCAGATTCTCTCATTTTCCAGACGGAGAAACAACTGAAGGAATTTGGCGACAAGATCCCGGGAAATAAGAAAGAATCGATCATGAAATCACTGGAAGAATTAAAAACTGCTCATAAGAACAAAGATCTTCCGGGTATTGACAAAGCCATGGCCAGCCTGAACTCAATGTGGCAGAGTGCAAGTGAAGATATGTACAAGAATGCACAAACACAACAACCCCATGAAGGTCCTCAGCCCGGCCCGCAGCCTGGTCAGGAAGAAAAACATCAAGGCAGCAACGATGAAGTCACTGATGTTGATTTTGAAGAAGTAAAGGATAAATAAGCAGATAAGCGGACTGGCGGACAAGCGGATGGAGAAACTTAATTGTGAAGCTTTCGTGAAAATAATTTTCATCTGAATGTATTACCTTTTGATGGCTTAGCCGATTAACGGGTAAAATAAAAAAGATGAAAATTATTTTTTTACTTTTTACGGTATTCTTCCTGGTTTTCTCAGTGCAAAATACAAACTGCCAGGGCTTAGAAAATTTCAACAATTATATAGGGACCGCGGGTCACTATCATAATGGCACTTTCATTGGGCAGGATGGTTCAATCTGGACATATAAACAATGCCGCAATGATCGTCCTATTATTTCGCCCAGTCCATGTTTGGGCAAGGCACGGGATACAACCGCCAGGGTCTGGTCAGGGACTATTCATAATGGCTGTGGAACGATCGACTTTGATTATAAACAGGCATATTCAACCGCGGTCAATCTGAATGTGTACATAAACAATCTTAAAGTTTGCAATGTAATAAGTCCTGGAGGAACCGGCGACACTGCCAATGTTCACAATTCAGGATCTATAATTGTAAATATTCCCGGTGATTTTGTCATTAAATTTGTTCAGGCCGATAGTACGGGTTCAGGTCAGGTGACCATCGATAATATTGGATGGACCTGTGATACTGCCCTCCCGGAACCTTTGAATTATCCAACAAATTTCACTGCTATCCCGGGATATTTTAAAATCACCCTGAACTGGACTGATGCAACCGGCGGACAAGTCCCCTCTTCATACCTTGTTCTTGGCAGTGATGATAACAACATTGTGCCTCCTAAAGATGGGGTACCGGTGGCTGATGACCCCAACCTTGGAGACGGTAACGCTGCTTTAAATATTGGCCCGGGGGTACAAACATGCCTGTTTACGGGGTTATTCAGCAATACAACCTATTACTTTGTCATTTTTCCTTATACCAATTCAGGAACATCCATTGATTATAAAACTGACGGAACAGTTCCTGCCGTGCATGCAACCACCTCAAACGGTACAATTATTTTCCATCACGATCTTAATACCTTTTCTTTGTCTCCAATGGTTCCAGTAAATATTCAAGGGCCGGGAGACGCCTGGATGATTGATTCCACCCACGGAACTTCTTGTTCCGGATGTGCCAGGATGAGTGGTTGGACGAATGGCCGCCCGTTTGTGAACGAAGATTGGCTGATCACGCCCGCTATGAATTTTGATCTTTATAAAAATGAGGTGTTTTCCTTTATGAGTGCGTTAAATTATTACGGGAATCCTCTGACAGTAAAGATCTCAAACACCTATAACGGTTCCGGGGATCCCAATAATTCCGATTGGACAGATCTCATTTCTGCATGGTCACCGGGGGGCGGTGTCTGG
>CAZUYY010000049.1:0-10748 GCA_964624935.1 uncultured Prolixibacteraceae bacterium | reverse complement strand
ACCGGTGCACACTATATTTTCGGCTTACCCGGGGAGGATCTTGACGTGATGTTTCATACAGGGAAGATAATCTCAGTGCTCCCGCTGGATACCGTTAAATTCCATCAGCTCCAGATTGTTAAAGGTACCCGGATGGAACAGGAATTCAGGGAAAACCCTTCGTCATTCCATTTATTTACATTGGATAGTTACATAGACTTTATCATCCGCTTTATAGAAAAACTGAATCCATCCATTGTCATTGAACGTTTTACCAGCGAAATGCCTCCCAGGTTTCTTACAGAAGCAAACATGGGATTGATCCGCTACGATGAAGTTCTTCGCAGGATTGAGGCTGAACTTGAAAAACGCGAAAACTACCAGGGTAAATTTTATGCGTGAATGGAAACGTTGGAAGCCGCAATATCCCTTCGGATTGCATAGTCGATTGCTCCGATGAGTTTTACATCTTCCAGTCCCGGATCATTGAACCGGATCAACTCTTTGATTCTCCTCCTGAATTTTGGATAGTTGGAAAAGTTCCTGAAATTCTTGCGGATCATCTTACAGGAATCCATCACTGAGATCAACATCAGGTCGTAACCATTTAATTTTTCTTCATTCGCGATCCGGTTGAAGATCTCTTCCCTCACTTTGTTTTTAAGTTCTGTATTGACAACAGGATATTTATACTGGTACATGACCCAAAAGACGCTGTATTCCTCTTTCCGGATGATATTCTTTGCAATGAGCGAACGGATAATGCTTTTCCTTATCATCATCTTTTTATAGACCATCCGTTTGATCCAATTGCGGATACTTCTGTTTTTTTTGACGGAACGTATGAATTCAAGCACCCTGTCCAGGAGGGGGTCATTCGTGGGTGTAGGGTCTTTAACCACTATAACGCTTTCTTTCAGTTCAATGCGGTCAAATTTGAACAATTCGAACAAGATAGCCCCGGCCAGTCCAAATTTAATGTTGTTTTCTGAATTGCCAAACCAGCCTTTATCATCAAGGGCAAGGAGGATGATCTTCTCAAGAAAACTTAGTCCGCTTTTGTTGTCGGTACTATCCATATTTTAAAATGATTACTGATCATTTCTGTTCTGGTAATGCAAAATTGCAAAGAATTTTACAAAGATCGTAAAGAAATTACCTTTTAAAACGAGGATTTATAATATTTTAACATGAAAAGGCACTTCAGCTTAACTATAGTCATGTCTTTTTTGGAGTTCTTTGATTGACCTGAGCCGGTATCTCTAATTAAACGTTCCACCGAGATATTGTCTTGTCTTCTCCATCCTGGGATGTTCGAAAACCTCATCCACGGTTCCCTGTTCTATTACTTCTCCAAGGTACATGAATACGACATAATCGGCAATGCGCCTTGCCTGCCGAAGGATGTGTGTTACAAGAACGATGGTATAATCGTTCTTTAATTCAACGAATTTTTCTTCAATGTACTGGCTCGAGATGGGATCCAAAGCCGAGGTTGGCTCATCGGCAAGAATGATCTCCGGGTTCACAGCCAATCCCCGTGCAAGGCAAAGTCGCTGCTGCTGACCGATCGAGAGCCGGGAGGCAGGTTCCCTCAAACGGTTCTTCACTTCATCCCAAAGGTTGGCCTGCTGAAGATAATGAACCACCTGCTTATGCAAATCCCTTCGTTTCTTCACATCTTTTAATTTCATCCCAAAAGCGATGTTGTTGTAAATGTTCATTGGCAGGGGATAAGGGCGTTGTGACAGAAGCCCCATGTACTGCCTGAGTTTTACTATGTCTTCGCTGGCATCCAGTACATTCTTGTTGTTTATGATCACTTTCCCGGTCACTTTCAGTTCAGGATAAAGGTCAGTCAGGCGATTCATACATTTAAGCAAGGTCGTTTTTCCGCATCCCGAAGGTCCCATTATTACAGTGATTTTATTCCTGGGAATTTCGATGTTTATGTCGTTAAGGATCTGCTGTTTCCCGGCAAAAACATTAAGGTTCTCGATGTGTATCTTAGAAGTTGGTTCCATTTCTATCAGATCTTACCGGTTAAAAATTGATTTTTGTTTTATGGTATCTCTTTCCGAGTCCGCGGGAAAACAAACTGACCAGGAGTATAATGATCGTCAGGACAAGGGCAGAGGCATAAGCCCGGTCCTGTACTGCGGGTACCGGCGAGGAGAGCTGGAAAAAGATCGATAATGGAAGAGTCGCGACCGGTTCCATCAGTGAATTAGGCAGATTATCCGTGTATCCTGCCGTAAATAAAACAGAAGCAGCATCCCCGATGGCTCGCCCAAAAGAGAGGAGAATGGCAGTAATGATCCCCGACACCGTTTGTCTTGTGAAGATCTTAAACGCCAATTCTGATTTGTTGGATCCCAGAGAGTAAGCAGCTTCTGAAAGCCCTATCGGCACTGTCCGTAGGATTTCGTCCATCGACCGGATCATAATTGGTAAAATGAATAAGGTCACCGTGAGCATCCCTGCCAATAAGGAAGTCTGGATGCCCAAAAAAATCATCATAGAAAACCCGAAAGCTCCGTAAACAATCGAAGGTATACCCCAGACAAGATCTAAAATAAACCGGATTAATATGACTACTTTTTTTTGCCTTATCAGAAAAACATTGATATAAAGCGCCACAGGTAAACCTATGATGAATGCCAGAAAAGTGGCGCCGGATGCAAGGGAAAGCGAACCGAGAATCGCATTCAGGATACCTCCGCCTTTTCCATAATAGTACCCTCCTTTTGGCACCTGGGTAAGGATCTCCCATGACAAGGCCTTTATTCCCTTGGCGAAGATGCTGAATATGATCAGGGCAAGAATAGCAAGAATGGAATAGGTGGCAATGACCATCAATATCTTAAATATTTTTTCTTCTATCTGTCCCCGGTGCTTCATGCTGAGAATTTATTATAACGGTCGATAAAAAAATGCATCACCAGGTTAAAGAATAAAGATACTGCGAGTAAGACTAAGGCAGCGAACATCAAGGCAGATTCGTATTTCGGGATTGATAGCATTTCCCCGTAATTATTGGCGATCAGTGCAGGCAATGTATAACCGGGATCAAATACGCTTTTAGGAAGTTTTACAACGTTACCGACTACCATTAATACAGCCATAGTTTCCCCGAACGCCCGTGCCAGCCCGAATCCGAAAGCCGCTATGATACCCGGAAGCGCCTTCTTGACCAGCACGCTTTTTACCGTTTGCCATTGTGTTGCTCCCAGCGATAAGGAGGCTTCTTTAAGCTCAACCGGGATAGTTCGAAAAATCTCGATCAGGATATTCAGGATAAATGGAATGATCATGATCGACAGTACCAAAGCTGCGGCAAGGATGCTGTAGCCCAGGGTTTGGACCCCAAACAGAGGTCCTACGAAATGTGAAATAAAAGGAACGATCACGAGGATGCCCCATAATCCATAGACCACCGAAGGAATTCCTGCCAGGATATCAATGGCGGGATGCATGATCCGCAGGAACCGCTTTTGGGTATATTGTGTTACATAGATAGCTGTAAGCAGACTGATGGGAGCGGAGATGAACATAGCCAGCAAAGTGACCCATATGGAGCCGACGATGAATGGATAAAACCCGAACTTCCCGCTTCCCGGTTTCCAGACTTTTGAGAACAAAAGGTCGCCAAGGTGATAATCGTGAATGAGCAGGAACGATTTCAGATAAAGTCCGAGAAATAAGAGAAAAGGCAAAGATGCAACCAGCAGCAGACTGACGATCATCCAGGTATAATTAACCCGGTGGCGCTGAATTCGGTTGAGCAGATACATTCTTTTCTTCCAAGTTTAATTTTCTTTCCCGGATCATTTGAGCTTCTCAAGGTTAGCTTTTTGTTTATCCGGTGAAACCGGAACATATCCGGCCTCAGAAAGGAATTTTTGTCCGTCGGTAAGGATCCAATTCAGAAATGCAAGGACTACCTTATTAGTCGGCTTACCTGCAGAAACAAAATAAAGATCGCGGGCAGGGGGCGATGGATAAGTACCATTCCTGATGGCATTCATCACCTGATCAAGACTGCCGTAAAAATTTTCTTCCGGATCGATCTTCCCGTTCCCGTTCAGGTCAATAGGTACTACCTCAATACCTTCATAGGGTTTACGTGTTGTCATATCATAAACAAAATTAAGGTTATTGTAACCGATGCCACTTGCATTTTGCCGGATGGCTTCGGCAATGCCCGGATCTCCATTAACGCCAAGTCCCTGGAGGTCTTCCTGTTTTTTCCCCTGGAGGTATTTTGCCCACATCTCTGAAGCGCCACAGGCATCGGAACGGGTAAACGATTCAAGCCTGACATTTGAATTGGTTCCGGTAGCTTCACCCCAGGTTTTGATCTTTCCGGAGATAAAAATATCGAAAAATTTTTGTTTTGTCAGACCATGGGTCCTGAGATCATTTATTACAGGATTTGCTGAACTGATGGTCGGAAGCACGGCATCTTTGGCAACAGCAACGTACCAGGCGCCTTTGGCCTTCTCTTCAGGACTCAATTCTTTCGAGTACATTCCCAGATCGGCCATTTTCGACAATGCATCGGCCATGCCTTTCCCGGCTCCACATGCAGAGATGTTGATGGTTACATTCGGATGAATCTTCTGAAATTCCTGTCCCCATTTGACGGTCAGTGGATAAAGTGCAAAAGCCCCGGAAATAGTGATCTTCCCCTTAAGAGGATCAGCGTTTTTATCTGAAGGTGTTTGATTGGAATTACAAGCAGGAAAATATAAGCAGACCCCATAAATACCAAAAACAAAAACAGTCAGGAATAATCTTCGCTTTGCCATTGATTAATAAATTGTTTTTACCTGTTTGCAGTGAAAACGAATTCACGGAATGGATTTGATCTTTTATTTTATCAGGTGATCAATGATATTCTCCACCCTTATGGCTTCTGCTTCAGCTTTATAATTCCGGATGATCCTGTGCCGGAGTACTGCATGGGCAACGGCTTTAATATCTTCGATATCGGGTGAATATTTTCCGTTGATCGCTGCATGGCACTTGGCGCCCAGGATCAGGTATTGAGAAGCTCTTGGACCTGCGCCCCAGGTGAGGTACTGGTTCGATTGTTCGTCAGCTCTTGGCGTATTCGGGCGTGTTTTAGCGACGAGGTTCACAGCATAGTTGTAAACATTGTCCGGAACAGGGATTTTCATGATCAATTCCTGGAAGAACAATATCTCTTCGGCACTAACTACAACATTCGGGGATTCAGCGTGGCGGGATGTAGTGTTTTTGACCACGGTTATTTCTTCCGTAAAGGATGGATAATCCAGCCAGATATTGAACATGAACCGGTCAAGTTGAGCTTCCGGCAATGGATAGGTGCCTTCCTGTTCAATTGGATTCTGGGTTGCAAGAACAAAGAAAGGTTCTTCAAGACGATACGAAATGCCTGCAACAGTCACGGCCTTCTCCTGCATGGCTTCCAGCAGGGCAGATTGTGTTTTCGGAGGTGTACGGTTGATCTCGTCGGCAAGGATGATATTGGCAAATACAGGCCCCTTGATAAACCTGAATTTACGGTTTTCATCCAGGATCTCACTGCCAATAATGTCCGAAGGCATCAGATCAGGCGTGAACTGGATCCGGCTGTATTTCAAACCAAGAGCCTTTGAAAGAGTATTTACCATGAGCGTCTTCGCCAATCCGGGAACTCCCACAAGCAAACAATGCCCTTTGCAGAAAATCGATATTAACAGGTTTTTCAGAACATCTTCCTGCCCGATAATTACCCTTGCGATTTCCGAACGTAAAACAGAATATTTTTGAACGAGCGCGTCAACTGCTTCCACATCCGATTCATAGTGCATATTTTCCATCGTTATTTTTTTGTCCAGTTCCTTTGAAATGGGCATCTCTGGTATTCTTCGTCGATGCTTATATAAGTTTTTCCGATCCGTTCTTTTATCCAATTATTCATTACATCCATCTTTTTCTGATCCAGCGCCATTTCGTGGATCTTCGCATAATCGTCCTGAAGATTGGCCTTATGAGGAACAGTCCTTGTTTTCAGGTAATATAGCCGGTATTCTTCCTTTCCCCTGTCGGTTTTATAAAGTACCGGTGCAGAAATGTCGCCGACTTTCAGCTTGTCGATCACAAAAAAGACCTTGGGATCGAGCTCACTCGTTTGAAATTTACTTGTTCCAGTTACAGAGTTGATCATTAATCCTCCATTATTTCTCGAAGGGTCATCTGAGAAATGGAGTACTGCTTCTGCAAAGGACATCTTTTTTTGTTCAATGAGAGTAGCAACACTGTCGAGAATGTTTCTTGAACGGGTCATACTGGCCAAAGAGACCTTCGGTTGAAGAAGGATATGACGTACATTGATGTATTCTCCTTTCCGCTCGATCATTTGTATTAAATGAAACCCATCTTCAGTTTCTACGATATCAGATATTTCTCCGGGTTTTAATTTAAAGGCAGCTGCTTCAAACTCAAGATGCATATCACCCCGCTTGAACATGCCCAGTTCTCCCCCTTTCTTGGCTGACCCGGGATCTTCAGAATATAAAACGGCCAGGGTGGAAAAATCATCTCCCTTTTTTATCCTCTCCTTAAAATTTTTCAGCCGGTCGATACAGACCTGTTTCTCGGCCTCTCCGATGGCCGGGGATTTCATGATCATTCCAACTTCCATCTCGGATGAAATTTCAGGAATACTGTCTTTCGGGAGTTTTTTTAAATATGCTTTAACCTCTGAGGGCGTAATCTTAACATCCTTGGTGATCTTTTCCTGGGATTCCTGCACCATCATTTGCTCCTTTATAATATCACGCATTTCTTCTTTGATCTCTGAAATGGATTTTTGATAATACTCTTCCAATTTCTCCGGTGAACCGATCTGGTTAATGAACATCCGCATCCGGTGGTCCATTTCTGCATCGACCTGCGCTTCTGTAACCTTAACACTGTCGATCTGTGACTGGTGGTATAAAAGTTTCTGGAAAAGAAGTCCTTCCAGGATCTGACATTTCACTTTTTCTGCACTTCCCTGGATATTTCCCTGGGAACGGAACTGCATGTATTGGTTTTCAATGTCTGACCGCAGGATCTCATTAGCGCCAACTACTGCTACCACACCGTCAACAATTGAGTCTTTTGCTTCCTGAGGCTTTGCAGGAATCGTAAATACCGTGACCAGAAGAAGTAATACGATCGCTTTCAGGAAAATCTTCATTTTAATATATTTCAAAATCGTTTTTCTTTTGTGCCTGTTCAAAGATATCTTCACGCATTTTTTTTATGAGGTCGATCTTCCGTTTGTTCAGGATTATGTTCCGTATACGTTCCTTCTCAAAACTCAACGGGGAAATGCTTTCTTTTATTTTAAAATCTTTAAATCTTACAAGGTAAATAAATGCAGAATCCTGATATTCAAGTTGCCGGTGATTCTTCAGGAATTCTTCCTGATTATATGTTTTTATGGGGATCTGTTTCAGCAGATCATTAAATGGCAGCCAATTCTGATCATCCAGAAAATAATCGGAAGCATAATGCCCGCATTGTTCGGAAAGACGGGTTTTGTCCGAAGCATTATCAGACCCGAGCAGTTTCCTGAATTGAGTTACATAGGCTGATTTCAGGGGAAGCTTAACATATTGAAGCTGTACGATATTATCTTTCAGCAGAAAGTTCTGTTGGTTCGCATTATAATAATTTTCAATATCCTCATCTGTGACCAGTGTGTCCAGTTTTTGTCTGACAAGTTCATTCTCATAAGTGTATATAATGAGAGAATTTTTGTAATCATCCAGTTGCTGGGAAAAATTCATCTGGTCGCTCGTAAGGTTCTTTTCTGCCTGGTTAATAACTAACCGCTGATGGATCCATGCATCTATATAACTTCTTGCTACCGCAATACTATCCTTTGCCAGTGTGCCCTTTGGGATAACGCTTTTAAGATCGGATTCATACAGGTAATCATTGTACACCCTGGCTACGACATGTTCCGTTTTTTTTTTGAAAAAATAAGAACATCCCGTTATCAGGATCAGCAGCACAATGATGATTTTTTTCACTAAGGGTTATTTGATGCGTGAAAGGATGTCCTTGTTGACGGTAACTGTATATTTATTGTGCAGGTACTCTACCCATATCTTTTCAAGGTAATTCTGATAATCATTGGTTATCAGGCCACGTGCTTCATTCAGTGTCTTGACTTCAGCCGGAATGACATTCCTGACTTTTA
The DNA here is from genome assembly GCA_964624935.1 of uncultured Prolixibacteraceae bacterium. Taxonomy (GTDB): domain Bacteria; phylum Bacteroidota; class Bacteroidia; order Bacteroidales; family FEN-979; genus FEN-979. Next base: position 2,545 of record CAZUYY010000049.1, on the reverse strand, counting down.
CTATTACAACGCCTGGATCAGCATGTATATCATTTGATATGCCGGGAGCCCAGGTCACAGCGTCAATGTATTTGTTCTCTTTTCTGGTATATTTACCTGATTCGATCTTGAGGATCTTGGCTGTATCAACGTTGATTTCTTTGAGAAGAGCATCATCCGCCAGTCCTGATTGAAGAAAGTTTCTCACTTTCTGAGCCAGTTTTGGATTCCTGAGGGTATAGATTGTTGCATCCAACCGTTCGTCCCACATGTAATTGTTCTTATTACTTTCATAGAAATTTTTTAGACCGGTAGTATCCTTTGTCGCTTTCGACCACACTTTTTGATCAGTGAGGTCGAAAAGAAGAATACCGTCGCGATATTCAGTCATAAGATTTTTAAAATCGGGATATTTAGACTCTAAGCGGGAGTTTTCATATTTTATAAGGTTTTCGTTAACAAAATCTTTGTATCCCTTATCCACGAACATTGGGATTTTCTGTTTCTCCATTTTATGCTGGTTCTTAGCCAGGTAATTGGCAAAATCTTTTTGTGTGTAATGCTGGTTGCCAATCTGGAACATCGGTTTGGTAAGATTCTGTGCAAGTTTCACATCCCATTTTCCGGCGAAAATACTATCAGTTACTACATTATAAAAATCCTTCACCGAATTTGGCGTTTCTGCAAAGTTTCCCTCTTTCCGGATCATTGCTAAAACAGCTTGTTTTGCCAGTTCTGATCGTCCATCTTTCTGAACTTTCTGCTTTAAATCGGCTTTTTCTTCTTCAAATGTTCCTGGTCTTTTTCTTTCGATAAGCCGGATTATATGCCAGCCATAAGGTGTCTGGACAGGTGCTGAGAAGTCGCCTTCTTTTGTCAGCGTGTAAACAGCATCAATAAATTCAGGAACCATCCTGTTTACCCCGAACTTAGGGAGCAAGCCGCCTTTTGGAGCGCTGCCTTTGTCATCGGAATACATCCTGACCATATCTTCCCACTTTGCACCATCTTTTAGCTTGTGGTAAACAGAGTCAATTTTTTTGGCTATTCGGACAGAATCGTCATGTATGGCATATTTTGGAATCGACATATAAAGGTGTGCTGCTGTAATTTTCCCAAGCGATTCCTTTTTGCTTGTGACTTTTATCAAATGATAGCCGTATTCTGTACGGACAATGGGAGAAACTTTCCCGGGTTCTGTGTTGTAAGCACCGTTCTCAAATGAATAAACAAAGTCGAAAACTGTAAAATATCCAAGGTCGCCACGATTTCCGCGTAAAAAAGGATGCTGTTGGTTGGCTTCACGGTCCCTGGCTGAAGGATCTTCCGATTGTTCTGCTGCAACCTGCTCAAAAGATTCCCCATTCATAATCCTTTCCCTGATCTTGGAAATCTTCTGCCAGGCTTCAAGAGTATCCTTTGGCAATGCATCCGGCGCCAGTTTTACGAAGATATGCCGTGCACGCAGATCAAATTGTTCACGATCATATGCTTCTTTAACAAGGCGGTCGATCGTTGGCTGATCAGTAAAATAAGGTTTTGCAAGCTGGTCACGATATCCTTTTAGTTCGGTCACAAAAGAGGTTACAGTATCGAATCCAAGCTCCTCGGCTTCCCGTACTTTTAATTTAAAATTTATATAAAGGGTAAGATAATCTTCCAGTTTCTTTGTATCTATCGGTTCGCCTTTCTTCATATCATTTTTCTGATATACAGCCATGAATTCACCAACTGTGACCGGCTTTCCCCCTATGGTCAGAAGTACATCATTATCCTTCACCTGGGCCTTTAATGGAACCCCGGTTCCAATCATGATCAACAGTATAAAAGAAAGTGCAAAAATTTTTTTCATCGTTCTACTTATTTAATTTAATAAATAATGGATTTATATCTCTGTGCAATTGTTCTTCCTGTTAACGGCTGTAATTTGGCGCCTCACGTGTTATGGTCACATCGTGAGGATGGCTTTCGATAACTCCGGCGGAGGTGATCTTCAGGAACTTTGCTTTTTGAAGCTCTTCCACATTTTTCGATCCTGTGTATCCCATACCCGATCTGAGCCCGCCTACCATCTGGTAAATGACTTCAGAAAGGGAACCTTTATAAGGAACCCTTCCGACGATACCTTCAGGGACCAGTTTTCTGATATCATCTTCCATATCCTGGAAATACCTGTCTTTTGAACCCATCTGCATGGCCTCAATTGATCCCATTCCGCGATAGGTCTTATATTTTCTTCCTTCAAAGATGATCGCTTCACCGGGTGATTCATCAACTCCGGCGAACAATGAACCGGCCATTATTGAGTGAGCACCGGCAGCCAGGGCCTTGACGATATCGCCGGTGTAACGAATCCCGCCATCAGCAATTGCAGGAATGCCCGAACCTTTTAATGCTTTGGTGACTGCATAAATAGCTGAAAGTTGGGGTATGCCTATTCCTGCGATGACGCGGGTGGTACAAATAGATCCCGGACCAATTCCAACCTTCACGGCATCAACCTCCAATTTGGCAAGGTCTATAGCCGCTTCTCCCGTCCCTATATTTCCAACAATAAGATCAATAT
>CAZUYY010000048.1:0-10884 GCA_964624935.1 uncultured Prolixibacteraceae bacterium | reverse complement strand
AACAAGATGGGTTTATAAAAAATCCGGTAATAACTATGTTCCGGCATACGATATACAGTTCAGGTGGTTATTTGGTAATCATTTTCTTTGTTACAACTACAGTTACGGTATCTCCCAATCCATAATTCCCGGATGAAAGGAAAAGATCAGAAGGGGAGAAGACAGGTGATTTGATCTCGATGTCATTTCCACTGCCAAGTCCGGTGGTAACAGGGACTTTTACAGCAACAGAATCGTTGATCATTTTCATCACCCAGAAGTTCTTCATCACTTCATCGGCGAGGACACAGGCTTTATTTAACAGAACCGCTTTTGGAATGACCCGTTTTACGATCCTGATCTTTGCGATCAGGTTTTCAGGCATATTTTGTGTCTCATCGGAGCGAATAAGATACCGCTGGGTCTGTGAGCCGGGTGACATTGATGATAACCGCGAGTAAATCTTCCCTGTCAGAACTTGTCCGTCGGGCAGATCAATTTCACAGTAGGCATCTAATTTGATGAACGAAACAGATTCATAGGGAACATCAAGGATAAAAACAAAACTTGACGGAACCGCAATGGTCGCCAGTTGATCCCCTTCCTGCACGTAATCTCCTTTGGGGTGATCCAAAGAAAGAATGATGCCATCCAGATTCGCCTTTAAAGTGATCAATCCTGAAAAAGAATATGGATTCAATGAGTCGTTTTTCAAGGCTGTGGATTCTTTTGTCCGGACTTTAAACAAGACCTGGTTCTTATTGACCTTATCTCCTTGGCTTACATTGATTTCATCAACATATCCACTGGTGGGAGATTTTATTACCGATTTAACGAGAAATGAGGAAGTGGCGTTTACTTCAAGGTAGTCGGTAATATCAGCGGAATGGAGGTTCTCCACAGTCACCGGGACTTTCGCTTTGACTTCCTTTTCGTCGTTCTCCTGCCTCCCTCCGCAATTAACAAGCAGGAGAGAAAAAGGTGCTAATAAAAAAATACTCAGTTGCTTTATTTTCATGGTGTTCTTTTCATCACTATTCATTCATAATTCCTGATTCATAATATACCCTTCATTTCCAATAATTGATTTCGTTTTGGATCTGAAGAATTCTCACTTCATTTTGATTAAGGTTCTTACGTGCTGAAATATAATTTCTTATTGCGATCAGGTAGTCAGTAATTGATCCTGATCCTCTGCTGACTAGTTCCTTTACCTGGGACATCAGCAATTCTGTGTTATGAACCTGTGATCTGACGGAAGGAAGCAGTGCACGCGTTTGCTCCAGTTCATCCATCAATTGTTGTAATTGCTGATCATATTCCCGTTTGAAGGCCCTTGCGTAACCGGAACGGATGTCCTCTTCACTTCTGAGTTTTTGCCGGTTCAATTTACGTTGATTCCCGTCATATACCGGTAAGGTGAGGCTCAGACCAAGGCTTACTCCAAAATTCTGGTAAATGACACTGGGATCATTGTTGATCAATCCTGCATCTGAAAACCAATTGAGGACTGGTTTGTAATTACGATCGATGAGGAGATTTTCATTGTTTATCCGGAGACTGTCAATAAGAAACCGCATAAACATGGGCGATGACGCTTTCACCTGAACGGATTGATTCTCCAGATCAGGTTTAACAGGTAAGAAAACTGCTGTATCCCTTATCCCACAAAGAATATACAGGTCGGATATTTGTTTTTGGAACAGGACTTTTAGTTCCCCCACCTGGAGTTCCTGTTCCTGCTGGTCGATGGTGAAGGCAAGATAGTCGGTTTGCTTGTAGATCCCATTTTCAGTAAGAGATCTCAGGATCTTTTCCTGTTCCTTTGCGAATGAAAGAAGCTCAAGGTTGACGGAAATCTCTGACCAGGTGGAATAAGCATCGAGATAAGCAGCAGTGATTGCTTTTTTCAGACTGTTTTCGGTAAGAAGGACTGTATTTGTCAGTGCTTGTTTCTTTATTTCGTTCTTCGACAGATTGGCTTCAATTGTTTTTTTATTTAAGAATGGTTGTGAGACGCTCATCACAGATGTGAGGTTTGCAAGATTTGTCAAGACTGTACTGTATCCAAAGTCGTTGATTACAGGTGCATAATAGGCGTACCCTTTGAATTCCACCCTTGGCTTATTCATTGCTTTTATGACCAGGCTGTCAATCTGGTTTTCCTTTATCTGCCCATTAATGTCCCTGAGAAGTGGACTATTTTTAATTCCTTCCCGGATGAAATAAGATAAAGTATGCTCCTGGCTTCTGCTAGGCAGGCAGAAAAATAAAAAAAGAAGTATCAGCAGTAGTCTGCAAAAAATCATTCTCATGAACGGAAAATAGTTTCTCATACAAAAGTAGAAAAATAGTTCAATAAAGACCCCACCCCCCTGACCCACTCCCCAAAGAGGGAGGGGGAATAACCCCATCCCTGACCCTCCGACTGCAGGCATACAGGGGCGCCAAGACGCTAAGTTCGCAAAAGAAATATGTGATCGATTTTGCATCTTTTTTTGTTTCGGTTATTTCTTGTATCATGAATATAGCTGGTGTCCGTAAAGAACTTTAGGAGGAAACATAACTTTTATTTTCCTGGTGGGGAATGTTTTTTTTATCAGTTTGTATAAAAATAGATTTTTCTGCGTTATCCTATGTTAAAAAATAGTACCTAACTTTGAAAAGTTATGTTATGTCATGAAAAAGGTCGGCTTTGGAGGGAAAATTTACCGATTCAGCTAAAAAAAAGTAAATACATATCCTTATTTGTTAATTATATATTAACTTTGCACCGAAATTGGATTAATTTAGACTACGATTTAGTGCATTTACTTGATTAATATATTTATTTAAAGGTCCACATTGTGGTTGACCTGAAAGATTTTATTAATACTTAAAAATCATGGCTACAAAAGAAAGAAAAAAAATAACCATCACCAATAAGATTGCTGAAACGCTGAAGGAGGATATAAATTATGGCAGGATTAAAGGAGGGGAAGCAATTATTGAGCGAAAAATTGCTGAGCGGTTCAATGCCAGCAATATCCCTGTCAGGGAAGCCCTAAGGATCCTTGAAGGGGAAGGTTTTATCATACACAAAAAATTCTCCGGTTATAGTGTGCGACAGATCAATCCTGAGGAAATGGTGGAATTGTACGATATCATTCATTTCCTTGCTGATCAACTACTTTCAAAGGGAATTCCACGGTACACAGAGTTGACATATCACCGGTTCAGAACCCTTATCGAAGAGTTGGACAACTCAGGAGATACCAATAAAACGGTTTCATTAATAATTGAATTTGCTAAGACAGCTTTTACTCCAGCCGGATTGAATTACTCCCTGGAATTGGCAATGCAAATCCTGAACCGCAACATACCCGTTCTGCAGGGGATGGTCGAAAAGATTTATAATGGAAAGATCTCCACGCAGTTCCAGCGTAATTTTATGGAGCTTTGTCAACAAAAAGATACAAAGAAAGCTATTGACTGCTGGAATGACGAAACTGAAAAAATGACAAAGGACTTTGTCACGATTATTAGTAATTACGTACCCTAACAATTCAAAAAACAAAATTCTGAACAATGAAAAAGAAAAAAGAATCTACAACATCGAACAAAATTGCAGATTCCCTTCGTGAGGCAATCAATTATGGGACTTTAAAACCAAGTGATAAGATCATTGAACGGGAGATCGCAGAAAAGTACCAGGCAAGTCATATTCCTGTGAGGGAAGCCTTACGGATTTTGGAAGGCGAAGGATTTGTGATTCACCGGAAATTTGCAGGTTATACTGTCCGGGAAGTAAATCCTGAGGAAATGATAGAGCTTTATAACATCATGAAGTTCCTTTCGGTTCAGCTTCTTAACAGGGCAATCCCAAGGTACACCGAGATCACTTATTATCAGCTAAAATCCATTATTTCTGAAATGGAAAAAACCAAGGAAGCAGATAATAACATCAATCTCCTCATGCAACTTGCAGACGTGGTCTTTTCACCGGCAGGATTGAACTTTACCAACAACCTTACAAAACAAATCCTGAAAAGGAATATCCCGATTCTCCAAGGTGTTCTTAATACGGTATCCAAAGGATCCATGCCGATTGCCATCTTTAATCATTTTATGGAATTGTGTCAGAAGCATGAAATCGAAAATGCCGTAAACTTCATCTCTGAACAACTGGATGTTGTGACCAAGATATTCGTAGCATTCATGAGCGAATCTAGGAAGAATGGTTAAGAGGAAGAGTAATGGAGGGGTCTAATACCCGTTGACTTTCCCCTCCATTTTATCGATTTTAACAATCCAGCAACAAATCTCCTTTATCGAAGGGGGGTTGTAGATAAACTCACCTGTAGTATAATTTTTCATAATGAGGTTCATTATGCGGGTTTTTTGTTCCGGATCTCCGATGAATTCAACTTTACCGTAAACCAGGACGCTGCGATATTTCATATTATAACTGCATCCGACTTTTTCATTTTGATACCAGAGAAGATAATCGGTGCTGAATTCCACACAAACTTGAGGATAATTTTTTAATGTAGCAATCTTTTTCCCGAGACGTGATGAATGAAAATAGATGATATTCTTCTCATATCCAAAATTAAACGGCAGAACGTAAGGCATACCATCAGGATCAACCATGGCAATGTGGCATACCTGACATTTCCTGATAATTTCCTCCATTTCTGAACGATCATTAAGGAATCGATGTCTCATGATCAGATGAATAAATGAGAATACAGGTCGTTAATATTTTTTATCGGGAGAATATTGATTGAAAAACGTTTCATGTCAATTCCCTTTTGATTGTACCTGGAAATAAAGATCCGTTCAAAGCCCAGCTTTTCTGCCTCTGTGATCCGCTGGTCAACGCGGTTAATTGCACGTATCTCACCTGACAAGCCAACTTCTGCCGCGAAACAGGTTTTCGAATCCACAGGAATATCTTCATTGGAAGACAGAACTGCAGCAACAACAGCGAGGTCTATGGCAGGGTCATCCACTTTAATCCCGCCTGCAATGTTGAGGAAGACGTCTTTGGACGCCAGACGGAACCCACTTCTTTTTTCAAGGACTGCCAGCAACATATTCAACCGCTTGGTATCGAATCCTGTGGTGGACCTTTGCGGTGTTCCATAGGCAGCAGAACTGACCAGCGCCTGGGTTTCAATGAGCATAGGCCGTAACCCTTCAATAGTGGCTGCGATGGTGATCCCGCTTACATCTTCGTCTCTTTGGGATAAAAGTATCTCAGAAGGGTTGGAAACCTCTCTCAGCCCACTATCCAGCATTTCATAGATACCCAACTCAGAGGTGGATCCAAACCGATTCTTTGCTGCCCGCAGGATCCGGTAACCATAATTCCGGTCACCTTCAAAATTCAGAACTGTATCTACCATGTGTTCCAGGATCTTCGGGCCTGCCAGACTTCCATCTTTCGTGATATGTCCGATAAGGAATACCGGCGTATTAGTGATCTTGGAAAAACGTTGCATTTCGGCTGCAGTTTCCCTGATCTGGGAGATGCTGCCGGCAGAAGCCTCAATACTTTCCGTATGAAGGGTTTGGATGGAGTCGATGATCACCATTCCGGGGTGAAGTGTTTCGAGATGCTGAAAAATCAATTGAGTCGATGTTTCTGTCAGGATATAACAATCTGTATTTTTGATGCCAATTCGTTCAGCTCTCATTCGGATCTGTTGCTCACTTTCTTCCCCGCTGATATACAATACTTTTAACCCTTTGCAATTCAATGCGACCTGCAGCATCAGGGTCGATTTGCCTATTCCCGGTTCTCCTCCTATAAGAATTACTGATCCCGGCACTATACCTCCTCCAAGAACACGGTTAAGTTCTGCATTTTGTGTATGGGTCCGCAGATCGGTATCAAACGTGATCTCTTTTATGGCTTGTGGTTTTCGTTCCCTCCCACCTGAACTCATGGAGTGCCATTTATTCACCTTCTCGTCACGCTGAACAACCTCTTCAACATAGGTATTCCATTCACCACAGGAAGGACACTTTCCAATCCATTTTGAAGACTGGGCCCCGCAATTCTGGCAGAAAAATGTAGTCCTGGTTTTTGCCATTACTTTATTAAGTCTTATTGATGAAGCTTCAGGATCTTCTGTTCGATTAAGGTCGTGCTGTAACCGGGCGTAAGTTCAATAGTTTCAACTTTGCCTCCTTTCGCCAGTACAATGTCGGCACCCACAATCTCTTCAACTTTCCAATCTCTTCCTTTAATAAGAATATCAGGCTGAATGGTTTTGATCAGTTCATAAGGTGTTTCTTCATCAAAAATAACCACTGCGGTGACAAACTTAAGGGAAGCAAGTATCATTGAACGCGAATGTTCATCATTGATGGGCCGGGTGTTGCCTTTGATCCTGTTGACAGACCGGTCGGAATTCATACCAATTATCAGCACATCACCTAAATTTGCGGCTTTTGCAAGATATTCAATGTGTCCAAGATGCAGGATGTCGAAGCACCCATTTGTGAAAACTATTTTCTTGTTGTTAAAATTCCAGATCACACAGGCCCGTTTCAGAGATTCCAGGTCTAGGATCTTGAGGGATATGATTTCAAGCTTGTTCATCCGGTTGTTTATTAAAAGTCAACAGGATCAGTGATATGCTTCCAACAATTAAGATCATAGCAGTCTGTGCTGTCCAGGCAATCCATCCAAGAGCCAGTCCGGTTGTACGTGAAAGTCCGTAAAGTAATAATGTCTCCTGTACAATCGCCGGATATAAACCTATGCCTCCCGGTGTTATCATGATACCTATACTGCCCAGGACAAGTGAGGACAAACCGGCTCCGGGACTCAGGGCGCTTGTTGAAGCGAAGCAGAAGAAACAGACATAAACCATCAGGAAATAAAGGAACCAGATGGCCAATGAATAAAAAATAAAGAGAAAAGGTTTCTTTATCTGACTCAGTGATTTAAACCCTTCCCAGAAGCCAAGCACTAAGGATAAGATTTTATGCCAGATCTTGCTGTGTCTGATCTTTTTTCTGAAAATAATAAACAAAAGAATAACCAGAACAAGAAAACCTGCAATTCCGGAAAGGATGATGGGATTCGAGAACGGATGGATAAATTTTCCCTGGAGTCCCGGATATACGTGTTTATCGAGGTAATCATGCAGGGTGCCGATCTGTGTAAAGATAGTCAGAAGGAACAACAGAAAAAAAATGACCAGGTCAAGCGCTCTTTCCGTAACTACTGTTCCGAAGGACTTATTAAATGGGATCTTTTCGTATCTTGCAAGGACCCCACAACGGGTAACTTCGCCAAGCCGTGGAAATGCCATGTTGGCAAAATAACCGACCATCACGGCATAAAATGTGTTTTTAAAGGAGGGATGATATCCCATGGGCTCGAAGAAGATCATCCATCTTAGAGAACGAAGGACATGGCTAAAAATACCGAGGATTATTGCAAGAAAAACCCAGTTATAATTGGCAATCCGGAACGAATGAATGATTTCACCCCTTTCAGCAGAGGTAAGGTTTCGTATCGACAACCAGATGATCAGGATCCCCAGTCCCAGGAAAAAAACGAACTTTATAAACGTGATGATTTTGCTCCTGAGAGTAGTGGATCCAGATTGAGAAAATGCCATTAGTTGCGTTTTTTGCCCTTGGTAAGTTGGTTGTTCTTATCGGGAAACACAAGCCGGGGTTTGAATTTTTTTGCCTCTTCAAAATCCATCATGGCATAGGAAGCAATAATAGTGATATCGCCGACTACAAATTTGCGGGCAGCCGCGCCGTTGAGGCAAATAATACCGGTGCCTTTTTCCCCTTTAATAACATAAGTTTCTATCCGCTCACCATTATTGATGTTCAGCACATGAACCTTTTCGAATTCGATCAGGTTGGCTGCTTCCATCAGATTTTCATCAATGGTGATGCTGCCAATATAATTGATATCCGCCTGGGTAACTGTTGCCCTGTGGATCTTTGATTTCAATATTTCGATCTGCATCATACTGCAAAATTACGAAAAAAGTTCAATATTATCTATAAGCCGCACATCTCCAAGATAAACGGCTGTACAGGCCATTGCATTTTCTTTTTCCTTCCAGCTTTCAATGGTATGAAGGTCGTTCTTATCCACAAACTCAAAATACTCGACCCTGAAGGCCGGGTTTGAATTGATCTTTTTCTCTGCCCATTGCCGGAGTTCTTTAACCGGTAAATGCCCTGTTTTCTCTTTTACCTTGCAGAGTACCTGGTAGATATGTGATGCTATTTGCCGTTCTCCGATGGTGAGCCGCAAATTGCGTGAACTCATGGCCAGCCCATCCGGTTCACGAACTATTGAACAGCCATTGATCTGAACAGGAAGGTTTAAAAATGAGACAAGGTGCCGGATAACAAGCAATTGCTGGTAATCTTTTTTCCCAAAATAGGCATTATCAGGAGCAATGATCTCAAATAATCTTTTCACAATAATTGCTACTCCTTTAAAATGACCGGGACGGAATTTCCCTTCAAGAATCCTGTCGAGCTTACCGAAGTTGATTTCCAAAGCAGGAATTCCATCAGGGTAGATCTCTTCTTCATTAGGAACGAAAATATAATCACACCCTGCTGATTGAAGCAGCCTGAGATCTTCCTCCGGGTTATGCGGATATTTTTCAAGATCCTGTTTGTTGTTGAATTGAACAGGGTTGACAAAAATGCTGCAAACAGTTATATCGTTGGCTTTCCTGGATTCCTTGATCAGGGAAAGATGTCCTTCGTGCAACGCCCCCATCGTAGGAACAAACCCAACACTTCGTCCGGCCTTATGTTCCTTCTGCAGGGACCTGACCATTTCGCTGACAAGTGAATATTTCTTCATGGAAACAAGCAGCTAAGAAAGTCAGTGTGACTTTCCCGCATCAAAATTATAACTATTTTATAGAATCAGGAGAGGAAAAAAATCGCAAAATCGTAAAATAGCAACATGGTGAAATAATTACAATGAAAAAAAAGAAAGCCGCCCTCTTAGGACGGCCTTCTGATATTTTAAAGAAACTTATAGGTTAGAGAGTGCCTTCGTCGTAGGCTTTTTCACCATGGACGGAGATATCCAGGCCAGCCTTTTCCTGTTCTTCCGAAACACGGACTTTCACGACCAGGTTAATCAAAGCCAGCATGATATAGGTGAAAATGAATGCATAAGCTGAAGCGGCCAATACGGTAATCAATTCTTTAAAGAAGAAACTTGATTCACCAAATACCAGTCCGCCAGTCACAACTGCAGGGTTAACTGCTTTCGAGGCAAATGTTCCGAGGAGGAGCATACCAATTACGCCTCCGACCCCATGAACTCCCCAGACATCCAGAGCATCATCCCATTTCATTTTGTTTTTCCACTGCACTGCCATATAGCAAACAACCCCTGCAGCAGTGCCTATGATCGGCGATGACCACAATGGAACAAAACCCGCACAAGGTGTTATGCACGCAAGACCTGCGATGGAACCTGTCAATAAACCAAGAAGCTTTGGACGGCCCTCCCTTATCCATTCCACGACTACCCAGGCAGCCGTTGCAAATGAAGCGGCAATATCCGTATTTAAGAATGCTAATGCCGTTATATGGTCGACCTGGAGTTCACTCCCGGCATTAAACCCGTACCACCCGAACCATAACAGCCCGGAACCGATAGCAACCAATGGAATACTGTTGGGTGTGGAATTTTTATCCACGCGTGCTCCCACATAGAATACCGAAGCAAGGGCTGCAAAGCCGGCAATGGCATGAACAACAGTACCACCTGCAAAATCAAGAACACCCCACTGGGCAAGCAATCCGCCACCCCATATCATATGAACGAAAGGATAGTAAACCAGGATCTGCCATGCTGTTAAGAAGATCATGTAGGATTTAAAAGTAACCCGGTTTACAAAAGCGCCTGTGATCAAGGCAGGTGTGATGATGGCAAACATCATCTGATAAGCAATAAAAACGATTTCAGGGATCTTGCCATTTCCGGCAAAAACAGAATCCATGGTAACCCCGTTCAGGAAGGCCTTGTCAAGATTCCCAAAAAATCCTCCGGCGCCTCCGCTGAAGCATAAGGAATAACCGAAAGCAAACCATAATACGGTAGTCCACCCCAAAGAGGCAAAACTCTGGATCATGATACCCAGGATATTTCTTTTTGTGGCCAGCCCTCCATAAAAGAAAGCAAGGGCCGGTGTCATAAGCATGACGAGGCTTGCCGATAACAGCATAAACCCCGTTGAACCAGTGTCAAATTGTCCCATAGTTTTTAAGAATTAAAAATTAAAGATGAAAAATGAAAAATTATGATGTTTTCTTCTTGATTTATTTTTACAAGTAAAATTTCGCTATTTCGCTATCTCGCCAGTTCGCTATTTTTATAATGATATCCCGAATACCAGAAAAACATTCTGTGCCTGTGGATTTGAAATAACGGAGGCATATACAGGCAACTCGTATTCTTTTGAGATTTTTATTGATTTAGAAATAGTTAATCCTGCATTTACAACGCCTCCGTATGGTCCATACCAACCGCTGCCAAAGGGGATCCCTCCCACAAATGGTTTTACACCAATTCCTTTGACTTGAAATGAGTAGGATACTTCAACGTAGGTTGAGTAATTATTTTTGGTGCCAAGCCCATAAACGCCGGTCGAGTCCTTCCCTTTATCTGCTCCATAAAAGAGAGTCCCTGCGAGAACCTGCAAAGGGAATTTTTCAGGACCCGTAAATGTCAGACTACCTTCAAAAGTATGTCCGGTTGTCCTGGAATTGTAATTAAAATAATGGTTGTTTTCATTTGGGGTGATACCATTGGGGTAAAAATAATCAGTGACACCTAATGTGAACCATTTCCATGTATAAGAAATATATGGATCAAATTCGGCATAATTACCTGAATTTTCG
>CAZUYY010000047.1:0-10977 GCA_964624935.1 uncultured Prolixibacteraceae bacterium | reverse complement strand
GAAAATTCTCCAGCATCATACAAATGCTGGGTTCATCATCAATGATAAGTATTTTATGGCTCATAGGTCAATTTAATGTCAATTCATCCGGCAAATTTACTACAATACCGATCTGTATCGGATTCAAATTTTAATTGATCGGATCAGACAGAACATAAATAGTTAATTAAGAAGTAAATGAATTTTACTTTAGGGTTCGATCCAGAGCACGGAATTACCCGTCCCGAATTCATTATCTTCCCATTGCTCATTACCCGGATCAACGATCCATTTCCCGTCCACAATGAACTTATAGGTATATTTCCCGGGTCTTAGATAAATGGGGAAAGTCCATTTGCCATCTTTTTTAACCATAATAAAATTATCAGGATTCCAATTATTAAAGCTACCGGCAACAGCTACAATTTTCGAATCAGGAAACTTATCCAAACGGAAAATATAGTTGGCTTTGAATGCCAGAAAAGAGTTCTTTTCATCCCCTGAACCTGTTGTATTCGGGTTTGCCGGATCGGTCATCCATTTGCCGTCAACAATGAATTTATATTCATAATTGCCAGGGCCAAGTACATAATATTTTTGCCAGCCGTCTTTAGTTTTATCCATGATAAGTTCACCGGTATTCCAGCCATTGAAGCTCCCGGTAAGAACAACATGGTTTGCATCCCTGAAGCCTTTTAATCTGAAGAGAATGCTATCGCCAATACCAATAACCGAATTCAAATCACCCTTGCCATCCGGACTTGACACTTTATTCTCCGGCGCACGGATCCAAACCCCATCAACGATAAATTTGTAAGTATAGGTTCCTTCCTTCAAATAAACAGATAACAACCAACTGCCATCAATATGTATCATCTTCAGTTCTTTCTCATTCCAATTGTTGAAACTGCCGGCCAGAATGACCTGATGCGCTGAAGGATAGCCGTGTAGCCGGAAAGTATAGTTATAACAGTACACTACTGAATTAAAACCACCGAATGAATTCTGTTCAGTGAGTTTGTTAAATGGATCCTGGGTCCATGTTCCGTCAAGAATATACTTATATGAATATTTACCGGGTTTCAGTTTAAGAGAAACCACCCAGCCCGAATCGCAAGCCTTCAAAGGTGTGCGTTCGGTACTCCATGAATTAAACGAACCGGACAAGAACACTTTTTTTGCTTCTTTATGTCCGGGAATAAAAAAACGGGAAATCCCATTCGTGTAATGGAATACATTAACATTTGTAAAACGGTTCACTCCGAAATCCACCGATTCCCTTTCCGCTTCACCTTCAGCGCTTAACCAACGGTCGTCGACCATGAATACATCATTCGCAGCCATAGACTTTACCGGCAGCGACTTGATCACTTTTGATAATTCTACCAGGTGATCATTCAACTTTACGATCTCCCATTGTGCATTCTTAACAGCTATTTCCTTCTTCCCCGAAAAAACAGCATGAAGCACCACGCTGTCAAGATCGAATAACCGGGTAAGTTCTTTTCTTTGTTTATTGTTCCAGTTAAGATCAATCCTGAAATAGGTCCTGCCATTTTCAACCCTGCATATTGTATTCGGGTTAAACTGTGCCTTTCCAGCAAGAACAGTAAAAAGAAAAACCAGCACCAGAAAATATTTTACTTTATTCAATTTATTCAGGTTTTGGTAAAATTGACCTTTAATTCATTTTTTACTAAATTAATACAAATTTCTCCTTTTATGAAAAAATCATATCCGAGCATGCCATCAAGCGGGTAACCATAGGTTGCAGAAAGCGCATCGAGGCTTGCAATTATCGTTTGCATGCCGGGAATCGAACGTTCGCCAAGAACAAAGTCGTTCAGCTTGCCAAGTATGACTTCCGCTTCACCTGAACCTGCACCCATCAGGTCAGATCTTCTGAGGATCGTCACGGTGCTCAGTACCTTTTTAGGAGCATAACTGTTCAGAACATTTGATTCTGCTCCGGTATCCAGGCAAAAATCAAGAACCTTTCCTCCGATCTTTGCTTTGACAAACAGAATATTATGGTACAATTCGACCTTCTCCGTAATGTCGGCCCTGACTTCATTTTTCTGACCCGATATCCTGTTGCCGGTCTTATCGAGACGATACAGCCGGAGTTCATTGTGATTGATATCGATCACCATTTCCAGCCCTTTTAACATGCTGAGACTAAATAAGCCAAGTACCTTAACACCCCTCCGGTTTTCAATATGGCCCAGATCTGTCACATCTGCTGTCAAATCTCTGTACGACAAACCGGCCACATCCATATTCTTGATCTGTACATGCTGGATTGTGCCCGTCGATCCGGTTATTCCTGCCCCTTCCCCGCCAATCGTTGTCATATACTTCCTGAAATAAGTACTGTTCAGTAGCAGTTCTGCTGAACCTGTATCAAAGAGGAAGTTCCCGACTATGTTGTCTATCTTCGCTTCAATCATGAACAATCGTCCTACCCGCTTAAGAGGTATAATCACTGATTCAAGATCCCCCAATGGACCCGTACCTCCTGTCTTGATGCCTGTAATTGTGATTGTGCTACCGATAATAAATCCGCTTTCGTCAGGAACCTTTTCAGCAACCAGGCACCCCGGAGAAAATAAAAAGTAAAGAACAAACGGGATGAACCAAGCAGGTAATTGCATGTGAGGAATTTTTAACGAAAATACGATTTTTTTCACTACGGATTTATTCCATATTTTTGATGGCTAATCTGA
Source organism: uncultured Prolixibacteraceae bacterium (assembly GCA_964624935.1). GTDB lineage: Bacteria > Bacteroidota > Bacteroidia > Bacteroidales > FEN-979 > FEN-979. Next base: position 8,272 of record CAZUYY010000047.1, on the reverse strand, counting down.
AAAAGGGCAGGTCGTAAAAATTTGTCATTATACTAATCAAAGGAAATATGAATCCAAAACCGAAAAACATTTCAGAAAAAAAACAAAGGGGAAATCTCTTTCCAGATTTGTTTCTCCGGTTTCCTGTTGTTTACATGATCATTTTCATCCTCATTTTCATTGTTTACAGTCAAGTTCTTTTTTTTTCTCTCGGAAAATTGGATGAAACAAATATTATTCTTGACCATTTAGCATTTCTCGGTGATTTTCATAACCTGAAAGAAGCTTTGCTCACTAATCCGTTCTTTAACAAAGGAGGGGATTTCTACCGCCCGTTACAAAACCTTTCCTTCATGATCGATGCCCATATCGGCGGTCAGAATCCCTGGGCTTTTTTCCTGACTAATATCCTGGCCCATGGCATCACCTGTTCACTTATTTTTTATCTGCTGACACTTTTAGGTAAAGACAAAAGAACTGCATTACTGCTCGTCCTCATCTTTGCATTGAACCCGTTATTCGTTCAAACCGTTGCCTGGGTACCCTCCCGCGGCGACCTTTTCCTGAGCATGTTTGGGCTTTTCTCTTTCATTTCATTTATCCATTTCATCCGATCGGAAAAACTGAGTTTCCTTTTCTTAAATATTCTGACATTCGGCCTGGCTATGCTTTCGAAGGAAACTGCGGTGATCATCCCTGTGGTTTGTTTCCTCTATTATTTTTTCATCGGAGAAGAAAAGAAAATCACCTTGGTCAGGCTTGTGGTCCCATTTACTTCTTATCTTTTGTTATTCCTGGTTTTCATGTACATCCGCAACGATATAGTGGGGATCATTGTACAAAAAGGACAATTCGGGATCTTACCTTTCTTCATCCACCTGAGGACGATCCCCGAATTCATAGTTAAATTCTTTATTCCGGTTGGATTGGGGCCGATGCCTGCATTTGACTGGGCCTTTACTATCCTGGGGTCATTGATCCTGGCTGGTTTGATAATACTGTCAATCCGTTTCAAAGGAATCTCCGGGAATTTTTATCTCTTCGGTTTGGTCTGGTTTCTTTTATTTGTTACCCCTGCCATCATGTACGTCAACAAATATGGTTCCGCCGCGTGCGATTACATGGAACACCGTGCTTATCTTCCTCTGGCAGGGATACTGATTGTTGTTTACTTCTTCCTGACGGAAAATCCGGTCGTCCAAAAAAACAAACAGATCCCTGCTTCGCTGCTATTGATTATGATCATCTTCGGCATCTATACTACTGTTTATGCTAAGAACTATAAAACTCCGAAATCCTATTATGATCTTGCTGTAACGAATAACCCTGAGTCGGCCATTGCCTGGTTTAACCGCGGCGCTACTAAGATGAATTTTGACAAAGACTACCCTGGAGCTATTAAGGATTACAATACAACCCTTCAATTCCTACCCGGTCATATTGAATCCTATATCAACAGGGGCTTTTGCAGAGAACAACTGCATGACACCCTTGGCGCAGTGAATGATTACGAAATGGCTGCCCGGCTCAGGCCAGAATGGTACGAGCCACATGTCGATCTGGCAACCATAAAACATAAAATGGGACAGATTACAGATGCCATAAGGGAATATGATACGGTCTTGTCATTGTCGCCATCTTTTTCCCAGGGGTACAATGAAAGAGGCGCCCTCCGGCTGGAACTTCAGGATTACCGCTCAGCGCTTGACGACTTCAACCGCGCTATCAGCATAAATGAGAACTACCCGGAAGCATTTTTTAACCGGGGATTACTCGAATTCCGGGTGCAGGATTATAATACTGCAATGGATGATTTTAACAGAGCCATACTATTGAACGGTAGATATGTTGAAGCTTATGTGAACAGAGGGGTCTTAAAATACCAGTCGCAGGATTTCCATGGCGCCGCAAGTGATTTTGACATGGCTCTGATTATTGACGACAATTACGCTGAAGCTTACCTCGACAGGGGATTGGCACGGTACATGTTAAAAGATATGGATGGCGCTTGCGAAGACTGGAAAATTGCAAATAAGCTCAATATTGCGGAAGCAGTAACCCTGTTGGAAAAATATTGCCGATAATAAATAGCGTAAAGAGCGGACGAGCGGACTTGACAAATGGTAAAATTGACCTCCGACCTCTGACCTCTGTCCTCCGCCCGTTACTTCTTCGACTTTGTCGTTACTTGAAATTCCACTCTCCTGGGTATCTTCTGAAGAATTTCACCTTTATCCGAGAACCTTACGCTGTAACCCGCATCATCTTTCTTAAGGTCCATCTCATAGCAAACTCCTTTATCAACCGCCTCTCTCCTCACGACAGCTTCAATCTTATAATCGGAGAAATTCTTTATAACTGCTGAAGAAACCTCCATAGGAAGAGCAGCCGGAGTTATCTCTTTATCCGTCTCGAGTACGTTCCCCAAACTATTGTAAGTAACAATATACTTCTTATCCTGTATGTTGAATGATATAACGTAATCCGTATTATTTTTTTCGTATTCTACCGATTTAGCAGCAGGATACTGCTTAACAAAGGATTGCCTCACCGTCGCCGGGACTTTATCAGAATTTATCTCCTGCGAAAATGAACCCTTCACGGCCAATAAACAAAGGATAAATAGAAAAGTTATTTTTTTCATGGTTGATAATTTATTATCCATAAAAATTCATGTGCAAAGATAAAATTAATTCACTCTTAACTTTTCACTCTTAACTTTTTTGCCATCTTACCATTTTGCCATTTTACCATTCTTTTTGTACCTTCGTCTCTCACTTAATCATTCCAACTAAGGAATATTTCCGGACCATTCATTATTGAACTTGCATGAACAGACCTTTTTATACATTCTTAATCATCTTCACTTTTTTTTTCGCCGCTGGATTCTCACAAACCGGAACCATCAGGGGAAGGGTCTTCAATCATAAAAACAATGAGCCTCTTCCTTTCACCAACATCATAATCGAGAATGATCCTCAGAAAGGCGCTTCAAGTGATACTGGCGGGAATTTTGTTCTTTCAAATGTAAAACCGGGATATGTAAGACTGGTTGCCTCTTCGGTCGGATTCAAAAAATACGTATCGGAGGATTTCCTGGTGACAAACTCGAAAACAGTATTCTTGGAAATAGGCATGGATGAGTCAGCAGTAAATTTGAAAGCTGTGGAAGTCAAACCTTCAGAATTTGTAAGGAAAGAAGAAAGCCCAGTTTCCCTTCAACGGCTTACCAACCAGGAAATCGAACGGAGCCCCGGTTCAAATCGTGACATCTCAAAGGTCATCCAATCATTACCCGGAGTCGCATCCTCGCCTGCCTTCCGTAATGATGTGATCGTAAGAGGTGGTGGCGCCAGCGAAAACAGGTTTTATCTTGATGGCGTTGAGATCCCGAACCTGAACCATTTTGCAACACAGGGTGCTTCAGGAGGTCCCGTTGGGATCATCAACGTGGATTTTATCCGTGAACTGGAATTCTATTCAGGCGCATTCCCTGTAAACATGGGAAATGCACTTAGTTCGGTTCTTGAATTCAGCCAGATTGAAGGGAACAAAGACAAGTTCAGTGCCCGTCTAACCCTCGGCTCCAGCGACCTGGGTCTTACCATCAACACCCCCGTCACTAAAAATTCTACCCTTCTGTTTTCCATCCGCAGATCCTACCTTGAGTTTCTTTTTTCAGCATTGGGGTTGCCATTTCTGCCCAGCTACAACGACTACCAGTTAAAATACAAGATAGACCTGAACAAACATAACCAGCTCTCTGTGATATCCATCGGCTCACTCGATAATAACACATTGAATACAGGGATCAAAACCCCAAACGATTTCCAGCATTATGTCCTCCAATATTTGCCGGTAAGCAACCAATGGAGTTATACATTTGGCATCGTTTACCGTCACTTCCGGGAAAATGGTTATGAGAATTGGGTCTTCAGCAGGAACATGCTCGACAATGAAGAGTATAAATATAAAAATAACGTCAAGGTTCCCGATAGCCTGTTGTTGAGTTACAAATCACAGGAAAGCGAAAATAAGATCAGGTTTGAAAACTTTAATCTCTTTGGGAAAACGAGGATCATGTATGGTGGAGGAATCCAGTTTGCAGAGTACACCAACAAAACCTATCAGCAATCTTATTCAGGTAATGGACTGAACCCCATTGACTACAATTCCGATCTGAGCCTTTTCTCCTGGGATCTGTTTGCACAGGCAACCCAGTCTTTTTTTAATGAAAAACTGCACCTGTCGCTGGGGATCAGGATGGATGCAAACAATTATTCAACGGAGATGTCCGATATGCTGAATCATTTTTCGCCAAGGTTTTCAGCATCCTATAGCATTACTGATAAGTTATTTCTTAATTTCAATACTGGGAGATATTACCAGCAGCCTGCATATACTTCCCTCGGCTTCAGGAATACCAAGGGCACACTGGTGAATGATTCCCTCGGGATCCGTTATATCGCCTGCGATCACATCGTCCTTGGCATGGAATATCTCCCGGAATTGCATTCCAAGATCTCCCTTGAAGGTTTTTATAAACAATACAGCAGGTATCCTTTTTCAGTCAAGGATTCGGTAGCGCTTGCGAGCAAAGGAGCCGATTATGATATCTATGGCAATGAGGCCCTCTTATCAATCTCCAAAGGCCGGGCTTATGGCATGGAAGTGCTTTACCGGAATACCAATCTTTTCGGATTTAATCTGATCCTTTCTTACACACTGGTGAGAAGTGAATTCACGGACTACTTCGGAAAGTACATCCCTTCTGCATGGGACAACCGGAATCTTCTTTACATTACCCTTGGAAGGAAATTCAAACATAACTGGGAGACTGGCATGAAGTGGAGGCTGGTTGGCGGAGCCCCTTATACACCGTATGATGAGAACAAATCGAGTATTGTTTCAGCTTGGGATGCCCAGGGTCAGGGATACCTTGATTATGGCCGTTTCAATACCTTGCGGCTAAAAGCTTTCAACCAACTTGATATACGTGTCGATAAAGGATTTTATTTTAAAAAATGGTCGCTGATGCTTTATGTCGATATACAAAATCTGCTGGGAACCAAAGCCGATCAACCGGATATCCTCGTTAATACCCAAACCGACGGAACGGTGGTAAAATACACCGACGACAAAGGTGTGGAACGTTATAAACTGCGTTATATCCAGAATTATGCCGGGACCATTCTTCCTTCCATTGGGATTATGGTTGAATTGTAATAGGAATTTTTCTTTTTACTGCAATAAAATCACTCCTCCCCGTCTTCATCATCATGGAAAAGGAACTTCAGAGAAAGTCATTGGATAAATTCTTCAGGAAGGAATACCAAAAGCTGGTCAACTTTGTGAGCAAGAATCTTGATGATCGGTTTTTTGATGCTTCTGCTGAAGATATAGTTCAGGATGTGGTATTGGGATTGATAGGGAAATTAGAAGTAAATGCACAGATTGAAAATATAACCGCTTACATCTACCGGTCGGTCAGGAATAAGATCATCGATACGCAGAAAAAAAAGCAACGGACGGTTTCCATCGAGAGTTTTACGAACAAAAAGAATGAGAATTATTTACTGGATACATTATTTGATAATGAATTCGAAGAAAATGAATATTCAGACATAGAACCGGAAAAGCTTAGAGAGGCGATTACTCAACTCAGGCCCGATGAACAGGCAGTCATCATCGCAACCGAGTTTGAGGATATATCCTATGAAGATCTTTCTGAGGAATGGAATGTACCAATCGGTACATTGCTTTCACGAAAACACAGGGCGCTTTCAAAATTGCATAAAATATTATTAACCAATCAAAAATAAATAACATGGAAACAACAGAACATAAGTATGAAAACAGACACTTTTGTCGTGGCCGCAGACCCAGAGCGGTATGGATAATCCTGGGGATTTTTGGATTCGTAGCATTTTCATTCCTTTTCGGAGCGATCGTTATGTGGCTCTGGAACTGGCTGATGCCCCTCATCTTCCACCTTGGCGTTATTACCTACTGGCAGGCTTTTGGCCTGGCAATCCTCGGAAGATTCCTCTTTGGCGGCTTCCATCATGGTCACCATCCCCATGGACCTCACAGACATGGACCATGGAGACACAGGTACTACATGAATGACAGGAAAAATTGCAGGGATTACTCCAATGGTACAAAATGGAGCTACTATGAACAATTTTGGAATGAGGAAGGTGAAAATGCCTTTAACGAATATGTTAAACGTAAAAGTGAAAAACCGGGGAAGGAAGAATAATTCCCGTGTTACTTAGTAATTTTAACCAGGTGGATATAAGTTGTTGTACATTCTGAAGCGATCTTCAGAATGTACAACCCTGGTTTAAGATCATCAAGATCGTTTATAGTGATTGAATTTCCTAATCCCTTAGGGATCATTTTTTTTGTTTCCCGGATGACAGCACCAATAGCGGAGATAAAGCTGATTTCATAATTATCCGGCACAGTGGAATCAAAGGAGACAGTAAAGGCTTCAGTAAAGGGATTCGGATAAACCCGGTAGACGGGTTTGTTTTTTAAGATGACCGGGGCAAGTTGCAATGCCTTGGCATAATCGGGAATTCCATATCCCAGTAAAGAATCTGGATTCGTATACTGACTTGCACTTTTCTCAATGGCAAGGTACAATTGTGACGGGATCAGGTTCGGCCTTGCCTGCCATAAGCAAGCCATCAAACCTGCATTTATGGGAGATGCAAAAGACGAACCTGTCGAAGTGCCATAAGAACTATCCGGTGAGGCGACCGTGCAGCCCACTCCCATGCAGGCAAGATTTGGTTTTACATAGGTAGTATCCACAGTGCCCGTAGAACTGAAAGAGGCGTAATTACCCAGAGAATCTACCGCCCCGAATCCTAAAGCATCTATAGCATCTGAAGGTGAATCAACACACATCCAGGATGAGCCTCCTGCATTGCCGCATGTGATGCTCAATGCCATCCCTTTGCTGAAAGCAATATTTGCTCCCCGGGTCGACGGATTGGTATAGCCGTTCATATCTGCACAAGTGTGATCCATCCAGTCGTTGTCGAATACAGAATATCCAAGAGACGAGTTGATAACATCGGCGCCGACGCTGTCGGCCATTTCCGCTCCGACAACCCAGTTGTACTCCTCGACGATATTTTCTGAACTAAGATCTTCCGTCCTGATCAGCCAGTAGGATGCCTTTGGAGCAGTACCAATCAAATTTCCAGGATCATCACAGGCCATTTCCGAAAGTACGGCAGCTCCATGATTATCTCCGCGGTAAACGTTGCTGTCGGGACTCACAAAATCTCGGGTCCCAAGGATCTGGTTATTCGCCCACAGACTGTCAAAAGCCGGATTCACATCCACGTTCAGGAAACCTGCATCCATCACTGCTATTACCTTCCCCTGTCCCCGGTAACCCATATTATGAAGAACATCCCCGTTCATCTGATGGATCTGGGTATAAGAAGGCCCGTAATTATAATTCTGCAGTGAACCCGGTAATTTGATTTTATGAGTTTCACCATATTTTACCGGAGTCCTTTCCTGTCTGAATTTCCGTACATTTTCAGAAGAACTTTTTGAATTATAGGAGGTGACCCGGGTAACACTCTGAACAAAGCCAAGCGCCCTTATCGAATTCAGTACCGATGAATCAACAGCTCTTACAGTAATACCATTAAACCATTTGCACCGGGTATAAACCTGTACCCCCGTCGCTGCAACGGCATTAACATAGGAAGGATTTACCGGCAGGTCTTCCTCCGTTATCGGTATCCCCTGGGCATTTCTCCGGTCAATTGCCCTTTGCGTGAGGAATGCCTGCGGATCATTGATGCTGTATGGCGTCCCGGTCTTATCGGTGAATGCAACGAAATACTTTTGTGGTATCTGTTGCGAACATCCTGTTATCACCAGGAAGATGAGTAATGCAGTGAATATCTGTTTCATTATTTTTTCCCACTGTTCAATTTCTTGTATGCAATTTCACGGTTTTGAGAGGCAGCAGTAAAATTGGGATCAATCCGCAGAGTGCTGGTGAAATCGGCTATTGCACTGTCCCACTGACCAACGTTACCAAAAGCACAGCCACGGTTATAATAGGCTTTCGCATCTCTGGGATTAATCTCAATCACACTTGAGAAATCGTTTATGGCCTTGTCCCATTGACCAATGCTGATATAGGCATTGCCGCGGTTACTATAAGCTTCTGTATAGTTCGGGTCAATCGCTATTGCCTTTGAGTAATCTTCCGCTGCTTTGTCATACTGTTTCAAGATACTGTAAGAAAATCCAC
>CAZUYY010000046.1:0-11075 GCA_964624935.1 uncultured Prolixibacteraceae bacterium | reverse complement strand
CTCGCCCCCTGCAGTTCCAGCCAGTCGCCCCATGGCACGGGGCAGCCTTAACTTTTGCTTTGCTTTCGTGGCCTTCGTGAACTTCGCGGTGAACCAGGATTTTGTCCGTGGTCAGCGTCGCGCACAGGCGCCTGCGAGATCTTCGGTTCGGCATTCCAACTAGCGCAAACCGCACGAACTCAAAGGGCCCGCTTGCCACTCACGGTGGCGGTGGTGGGGCACTCGAACGCTAAACAAGGTCGTCTAATCAAGGAATAACTTTTTGCAATACAGGTTTGACAAACAGCGGCCAAATGGGTATTTACGAGACGTGGTTTTTGGAGAACTTGCATTCTGGCGTCATGAATGAAGTCCATCAGGCAGTTCCTTGGATTGGCAGTGATGAGTTCTCTTCTTCATCGCTGAGGGTGGGGAATTGCCGAGTCTCCCCGGTAGTGGAGAGCGGTCTTATCTTTTTGCAAGCCCCGACGCCGGGTTGATCCGTTCAGATGATGATGGATTGACCTGGACGGAGATAAACGATACCTTACAAGTTAGTCTGATGGTGGTAATGGGCTATTCTATTTTCACCGGAGGGGGATCCTTTTACCGGTCGGGTGATTACGGCAACACATGGATCCCTGTTACCAATGGAATTCCACTAGGGGAGATTTTATCCATGGGAACGGATGGTTCCAGTGTTTATGTTGGGACATTTGGCGCTGGTGACTTCCGTACGGATAATGGCGGGATTAAATGGATTGAAACGATCAATGGCATGCCATATGACCGGGTGACGACGCTCGTCACCAATTGGACCAGCATTTATGCCGGAACCAATGGAGGTGGAATTTTTCATTCAACAGATATCGGGACTACATGGGACATGGAAGATGACCAGTTGACTTGTTTTAATATCAATTCACTTGCCATGAACGGCCCCGAAATATATGCCGGCACAAACAACGGGTTGTTCATATCAAACACAGGGGGCGAGCATTGGGTTCCATACAATAACGGATTGACGGTGCGGGATATTAACAGTATCCTTCCGGATAGCGGTACGCTTTATACATGCACGGAAGGCGGAGGGATATTTGTTTCGACAGATGACGGGCTGACATGGCTGGCCAGGAACAGCGGGTTGACAAATTTGAATGTGCGTAGCATCTGTACCGCGGGGACTGCTGTCTTCTGCGGAACCCATGGCGGCGGAATATTCCGCTCCGGTAACCAGGGAAATGTCTGGACCGGCTCAAACACAGGGTTGACCAATGCTGATGTCAATTCGCTGATCTATGACGGCACCAGGCTGTATGCAGGCACGGATGCAGGGGCGTTTATTTCATCCGATAATGGAAATTCCTGGGTCTCGTCAAACTCCGGGTTATCGAATACTGCCATCACTTCCTTTACACTTGCCGGTACGCAGTTATTTGCCGGCACGAATAGTGGAATATACAGCTATTCGGATAACGGATCGAAGTGGATCAACGTAAGCCAGATGCTTCCCGATACAATCGTCACTTCCCTCACTGCAAGCAGGACAGACCTGTTTGCCGGCATCACCGGCTCCGGCGTCTGGACACGGCCATTGTCCGATTTCACCCTCCTCGGAATCGATCCGGCAAGCCTGACGATGGACAACACATCTAACAGCATCGATACTGTTTCTGTATTTGCCTCAGGTGACTGGGCCATGCAGGGAGTCATGCCCGACTGGCTGACAGTTGATAAATGGACCGGAACAGGAAACGATATTCTTGTGTTCCGGACACTGACGGCCAATATGGAGAATGAATCACGGTCGGCCGGATTTTATGTAACCTCTCTAAGCGGTTCCTCTGTCGCTTTCACCGTCATCCAGAAGCCGAATACGGGAGGAATTGATGACCCTTCGGCCGGTTCATTGCATATTTATCCTGTTCCTTCGACAGGCTATATTCATCTGGAAAACACCTATCCCATGGAAGCAATCATGGTTTATGATCCTACCGGAAAGATCATATACGAACAACAGTCTCAGACCAGGACAGCCGTTATTGACCTCTCCGGCGAAAGAAAAGGAATTTATTATCTGCGGATACTGTGCGGCAAAGGAGTCATTATGAGGAAAATTGTTTTAGATTGAAAAGCAACGCTTAGGATCCCACCTCAAAGAATGAATTGACCAGACAACTCTTATTAAAAATTCATAATTGTTCCCGAAAACCTGCGGTCTTCTGGATAAATTTCCGTTCCTTTGCATATTAAATTTTCTCCATGCACAAGAAATGTGTCCTCATTCTTCTGTCTGTCCTGTTGACAGTTACCGGTTTTTCCCATGGGCATATAAACATAGATTCCATCTTTTTCAATCCTTCTTACTTTCAGTTGCGGCTTGACTCATTGTATCTCGGTCAGTACCGCGAGGCGCTGAAAGGCCATCAACAGGAGAACAGCCGGATGCTCGAATCCGCTCTCCCCGGCCTCCGGGCACTGTCGGAATCGGATATCACACGACAGGTCGGAGCAATGAATTCAGTGATCCACGTGGGATATAACCCCAAAGTAAGGGAATTCATTGACGTCCTCCTCTTTAAGAGACCCGAGGCATCCTGCCTGTTGCTGACGCTTGCCAATCATTATGTTCCCCTTTTCCAGTCGGTATTCGATAAATATGATGTCCCCCATGAGCTTGCCTACCTCCCTTCGGTCATCTCTGCATTCAATCCCGCCGCATCTTCCGTATTCGGTTCCGCAGGGATATGGAACATCATGTATATCAGCGGAAAACTGTACAAGCTCGAGATCAATTCCATGGTGGATGAACGGAAGAATTACGAGAAATCAACCGATGCGGCTGCGCGGCAGTTTAAGGACTTTTTCGCCATCTACCAGGACTGGACACTTGCGCTCACCGCCTATATCGTCGGCCCTGCCGTAGTCAACAAAGCAATCCGCAGGGCAAATGGGAAAAAAGATTTCTGGAGCCTCTACCCTTTCCTGCCTGCCGAAACACGTGATTATCTGCCAGCCTATGTCGCCATGACCTATTTTGTCAACTACCATGACCTGCTGAAGCTGAAGCCCCTCGAAGCCGATCTCCCCTTCGCTACAGATACCGTGGTCATAACCAAAGAGCTTCACATGAGGCAGGTTTCAAAGGTACTCGACATCCCCATCACCATCCTGCGCGACCTGAATCCCCAATATAAACATGATATCCTTCCCGCCGGCCCGAAGATCTGTATCCTCAGGCTGCCGGTGAGCTATGGCGATAAATTCAGGCTCTACAAAGATTCCATCTTTCATTACAAGGACTCTGTCGTAATGGCATCACGGCAGAGCACGATCACATTTCCGAACGCTTATTATTACCCAAGGAATGAACAGAGCAGCAGCACTGGCAAAAACCAGGGTTATCATATTGTCCGTTCAGGAGAAACACTCGGCGGCATCGCTGCCACCTATCACGTAACGGTCACAGACCTGAAAACATGGAACCATCTGAGATCGGACTTCCTCAGGGTGGGTCAGCAGCTTGTCGTGTTCCCGCCTCAGAAATCCGGAAGTTCACCGGCTGCCAACAAGAAATAATCTCCCGTGATCCCGTTTGTTCCCGATGCCGCATGAAACCTGTCCGAATCTTCATATTGTTATTGATCGTCTTCCTGGTCTTCGGCCTCGGTTCCCTTATCATTCCCGACCGCGACCTCAGAATATCCCCTGATCTCTCTGTCCGCTTCCCTTCCCTGAGAAGCACGTTCAAACCGGATAAAAATGAATATGCCGACATCGCTTCGGTACTGCAGGTTCAGCGGTCGGATACCGATTCACTGGTTAGGATCTCAACCACCAGTACACCGAAAAGACCGGATTCCGTCAGCATAAAGTTAGTCTCTCAGCCGCTGGATTATCCGGGGGATGATAAAAGTATCCTCTATCCATTCTTCCATGAACTCAGTGAATCGTTGGTAACCAGACAGCCGATCCATATCCTCCATTACGGTGATTCTCAACTGGAAGGGGACCGTATCACCGATTATTTACGCTCCCGTTTCCAGGCCGAGTTCGGAGGAGCAGGACCGGGCATCTTGCCCATCGGCGAAGAAACCTACCGTCTTGCCCTCCTTTCGACAGCTTCCGGAAACTGGGAAAGACACAACCTGATGGGAACAAAATATAAAGACCAGGGTCCGCATCCTTACGGGCCTCTGGGAAGTTATTTCTGTTATTCTCCCGATCAGAAAGATTCATCCGCCGGGAATAAGAACTTATTGGAGGCATGGATCAACTTCCGGGGAAAAGGTCCGTCCGACGTAAATGATGGTCAATACCGGCGGTGCAGGATCTTCTACGAGAACCAGTACCGGGGAGTGAAGGTGAATTTCTTCAGCGGGGATGTGAAATTAAGATCGGATACGCTTCCCGTGAGCCATACGCCCGGGGAATATGTGTTGAATCTGAATGAAACGCCATCAGACCTGACGATCCGGTTCTCTGGAGCAAAGAGTCCCGATTTTTACGGCATCTGTCTCGACACTCCTTCAGGGATATCCGTCGATAATATTCCCATCCGGGGCAGCTCAGGTTTTGAATTTACACGCATGAACCCCGCCCTGATTACGGAAATGTACCGGCTCCTGAATGTCAGGCTGCTCATCCTCCAGTTTGGCGTTAATGTGGTTCCCGGCGATATGGACGATTATACCTGGTATGAAAATGGCCTTTATACGCAGCTCTGTCAACTGAAGAAACTGAACCCGGGGCTGAATATCATTGTCATCGGGCTGTCGGATGCATCCAGGAAAAATGGCGACACCTATGAATCGTATCCCTGTGTGGAAAAGATATTGAATGCCCAGAAGGCAGCCGCATTCAGAGCAGGATGTCCTTTCTGGAACCTCTATGCGGCGATGGGAGGAAAAAATTCCATGCCCAGTTGGGTATTTGCGAAAGAGCCTCTCGCTACCACCGACTTTCTCCATTTCAACTATGCAGGCGCCCGGATCGTAGGCAAGATGTTCTATTCGGCGCTGATCAACGATTATAATGACTATATCCGGAACAATCCCTGATGAAAAAAAATATCCTCCGTACCCCTTTTCTGCTCTCTCTGCTGCTTGCAATGACCGCGATGCAGGCCCAGCGACCTCCTTCCCGTCATTCCAAACCCCGGACGAATGAGAATTCAGAAAACAGCATTGTTTATTATGGGAATGCAGAAAAAACCTATGCCTCTTTTTTCAATTCGCTGAACAACCTGATCCTCAAAGGCGAAGGTACCATCAGCATCGTCCAGATAGGCGATTCACATATACAGGCAGGATTTTTCCCGGAAGAGATGCGGAAAGAATTTGCTGCCTTCATCTCTTCGGGATGCGGCGCCCGGGGACTCATTTTCCCATACAGGATAGCAAGGACCAACAATCCCGCCGATTACTCTGTGAGATATACGGGGAAATGGGATCACTGCCGGAATGTCGAGCTTACGAAAGCCTGCAGCCTGGGCCTGACCGGCATTGTCGTCAGAACCCGGGATACCCTCGCGGGTATGACTTTCCACTTTAAAGAAAACGCAACTTTCCGTGAATTTAATTTCATACGGATCTTCCATGATCCTCTCGATACCAATTACCATATCGACTTCCCCGGGCTGGCTGGGATGTATCACACAATGCCGCCGATCCGGGCAGGATACTCTGAGTTCCGGTTCGATACGATCATCCATGATTCGCTGAAAATAAGGATCGTCAGAAAAGACACGACGAGGAATTATTTTACCTTATACGGCATTGATTTCGAAAATGAAGACCCCGGTATCGTTTATTCTGGTTCCGGGGTAAATGGCGCAGAAGTCACCTCCTTTTTGCGGTGCGATCAGTTGAAAGATCAGCTCGGCAGCCTGAAACCCGCATGGGTGATCATCTCACTGGGCACCAACGACGCCTATCCCGTTCATTTTGATAAAGATGAATTCATCGGAAATTATGTTGAACTGATAAAGAAGATCCGTGAGGCTGCTCCGGGTGTGCCTGTCCTGCTCACAGTGCCGGGCGACAGTTTCCGGCGGCACCGGTACGACAATCCGAACATGGAAAAAGCACGGGAAGCAATCCTCGAAACAGCAAAACGAACCGACTGTGCCGTGTGGGATTTTTATTCGCTGATGGGCGGCCCGAAATCGATCATGAATTGGTACAAGGATGGCCTCGTCGCAAGAGACAAGCTTCATTTCGACAAACAGGGATACATCATCCAGGCCGACCTCCTCTTCGAAGCCTTCATGAATGCCTATTCCTCATTTATCGATCAGTCAGAACCCTCAGAATAAAGCTGAATCTTATGTTAATGGGATAGCAGAAAAGGGGTTAAAACTTATTTTTATTCGTAATTCGTAATTCGTAATTCGTAATTTTCTCTGTGGACTTCCTGAAAAGTTTCTTCGGTTACGACATCAATTCCCCGCTGCTCTTCACCGGGGTTGATTTCTGGATATTCTTCGGGATCATTCTGTTCGTCTTCTCGTTCCTTCATTCAAAAATCCGGGGCCGCAATCTCTTTCTATTCCTTGCAAGCCTCTTCTTCTATTATAAATGCGGAGGCGGATTCGTCGCACTCCTTTTCCTTGCCGTCGTCGTTAATTTTTACCTGGGGCTCCTCTCCGGACGGATCAGTGAAAAAAGCAGGAGAAAACCGGTACTTCTGCTAAGCATCATTATAAACCTGGGGATGCTGGTCTGGTTCAAGTACACCTCATTCTTCATTTCGCTCTTTAACCGGATGACAGGAAGTCATCTTAAGGTCTTCAATTTCATCAATTGGGGATTCAACCAGTTGAGCGGAAGCCACTTCAGCGTCACAGAGATCCTCGTTCCGCTGGGGATTTCATTTTTTACGTTCCAGCTCATTAGTTATTCGATCGAGGTTTACAGGAGAAGAATAGAGCCCGTCCGCAATTTCAGCGATTTCGGATTTTACATCGCCTTCTTTTCCAATCTGATATCAGGCCCCATCGTCCAACCGCAGAGCTTCATTCCACAGATCAGCAGACCTTATGAATTGACAAGAGATGAATACGGGCTTGCGATATTCCTTATCCTCTCAGGATTGATAAAAAAGATCGTTTTTGCAGATTATCTTTCGTTGAATTTTGTCAGCAGGGTATTCGACAATCCCAACCTCTTCACCGGCTTCGAAAGCCTGTTGGCAGCTTATGGCTATACCCTCCAGATCTATTTTGATTTCTCAGGATATACCGATCTGGCCATTGGAATTGCCTTGTTGCTTGGTTACCGGTTGCCTCCCAATTTCGATTCCCCATATAAGGCACGAAATATCAGCGATTTCTGGAAACGCTGGCACATGAGCCTCACCACCTGGTTTCGTGATTACCTGTTTCTTCCTTTTGCTTATTTCCTGTCGGATAAAATGACCAAACCCCGGTATTTCAACATGCGGACGGAACGGCTGATCTATGTGGCCGGTATCCTTCTCACCTTCTTCTTATGCGGATTATGGCATGGCGCGGCAATAAACTTCATCATCTGGGGAGGGCTTCATGGTCTGGCGCTTGCCGTTCATAAATTAATGTATCCCAAAGTACGCGGCAAAAAGGGGTTCCATCCGCTGAGGTCGTTTTTCTCATGGCTCTTCACCTTCCATTTCATTGTCTTCACCTGGATCGTATTCCGAATCCAGAGTACAGAAGGATTCAATATCCTGATGAACAAGCTGTTTTTTCAGTTCCATGCCGGGCTGGCCGGTCAGATCTTTGCCGCTTATTGGAAGGAGCTTATTCTGCTTTTTACCGGATTCCTGCTGATCCTCACTCCCGCAAAAATAAAAGAAGCCGTGAAGCGTTCCTTTGTGGCGATGCCTGATTATGGAAAAGCGATTGTCGTGGTATGTGTGATATTTATCATTTACCAATTCAGGATATCGGGGATACAACCATTTATTTATTTCAGGTTTTGATATGAAAATAGCTCCGTTCATTATATTTTTCTCAATCGTTCTGGTAATCTATGGATTGCTGAACACCTATATATTTACCCGATTCATTCAATGTGTACCTACAGGGTCACCATTCAGGATTTGGGTGATCGTCCTCTTCTGGGTAGTGGTGGGATCCTTTATTGTTGCAAGATTCCTCGAAAGGATCTATCCATGTGACTTTACAGAGGTGATGACCTGGATAGGGTCGATCTGGCTGGGGGCGATGGCATATTTTTTCCTTGCCGTGCTTCTCATCGATTTTGCACGTCTGATCAATCATTTCATTCCGATATTTCCGCAAATATTCTATGCTGATTATCAGAAGACAAAGCTGATCACACTGTTCATAACAATCGGCATAGTAATGATAACTGTCACGGCCGGTTTCATAAATGCCCGCAATCCTGTTGTCAGAACGCTCGATTTGAATATTCCAAAGAAAGTTCAGGGCAGCAGGACGCTAAAGATCGCCATGGCTTCGGATATTCACATGGGGACGCTTGTCGGAAGGAGAGGATCTTCACGGCTGGTCAGGATGATCAACGGCCTGCATCCGGATATTATTCTCCTTGCCGGCGATCTGGTAGATGAAGACCTGAAACCGGTGATCCGTCGTAATTTAGGCGACACCCTCAAAAACCTTAATGCCCCCCTCGGAGTCTATGCCATCACCGGCAACCATGAATACATTGGTGGTGCAGATGAAGCAGTAGCCTACCTCGCCGCCCACAACATCAAATTCCTGTCAGACACAGCCATCCTTATGGACAACCGTTTCTACCTCGCCGGTCGTGACGATCGCGATAAAACACGCTTCACCGGCAAGCCCAGAAAACCGCTTGCAGATATTCTGAAGGCAGTTGATCACTCCTACCCGATAATAGTGATGGACCATCAGCCCTTTCAGCTATTAGTACCAGAGCAACTGGGTGTCGATCTTCAGCTTTCAGGCCACACCCATCACGGCCAGATCTGGCCATTCAACTACATCACCAACGCCATCTACGAAGTAAGCCGGGGCTACAAGAAAAAAGGAAACACCAACATCTACGTCTCCTGCGGCTTCGGTACCTGGGGCCCCCCTCTCCGCATCGGCAACCGCCCTGAAGTAGTTTCAATTACGCTTCATTTCCTTTAGCTGCCTGCCTATCCCTATTTATCCACCACAATTTTCTTCACCACCTGATTCTGGCTGTTTTTAAAGATCAATGTATAAACCCCGTTTGGTAAAGGACGCAGATCGATTATCTTCTGTAGTAAACCAGGTACTTCCACATTTGATTCTTCATAGATCTTTACCGCAAGGGTGTTATAAACACTGATTGAGAATGTCTCTTTTGTGGCTGTGGTGATGATGACGTTGAATTGGCCGTTGTTGGGAAGAGGGAAAACATTGATTGATATCGAAGGTTTAAGTTCATTTATGCCACCCGTCCTGTCAACACATCCATCGGCAACAGTCATAGTTAGATTAGTCACCGGGCCTGTCAGATGTCTTACTGTTCCCGCAGATTGTAACGTACAGGCAACATTGGAAAAGCTTGCAGAATAAGCTGCTGAGGTAACATCTCCCTCTTGTATACATGCTGACCCGCTGCCCGAAGTATCGGATTTTATAACTCCGACCTGCAGAACAAAAGGTTGTTTCTTTTTTTCGCCAAATAATGGGCCATTTCCGACCATTGAAAAAACTCCGGTGTACGATTCTACAATATCTGTCGCGTTAAGTACCAGTGACTTGGAAAAAAGCAAATTTCCCGTGGAATCAACTTTCATCATACTTCCCAGGAATGGATTGCCTGTTACAAAAACATACCCTGCATCGGAAGTCTCATGAAGTCTGAAATTAGGATGACCTTCTTGAGTATAGAAATTTGCAACATAGAATTTACCCCATAAAACATTACCTGAAAGGTCTGTTTTCATCAGGGTCCACCCGCCATTTGATGCATAAAATAAGGTCATGATCCCGCCCTGCACGACGTGTACATCATAACCTACGGAATTAATATAAGAAGTATCATTCTTTTGTTTAGTCCACGAAACCGTCCCTGTTGATGTTAATTTCATTAAATACATCATTGGTTCAGAATTAGCGTTATTTTCTGTATAACCGGTAACTATATACCCGGTATCCGGTGTTTGTTCCGCTCCACAACCAACATTCTCGTATGTGTGAATAGAAAAGAGTTTTCCCCAGGATAAATTTCCGGAAGCATTCAGTTTGAGGACGACACCCTTTCCGCTTGAAGCGTCACCAGTGAGAATGTACCCGTTATCAAGCGTCTGCCTTATGGATATAGCCTCCTCATGGTACCCCATATCTATCACCCTTGTCCACAAAGTATCCCCTGCTGAATTTATTTTGACACATAACAGATCGGAAGCAGTATCCCCCGGATTATCAGCAAACCCTGCCAATACGAAACAGGAATCCCTCGTAGCTGTAAGACACCAAAATGTACCGTCGTTGCTGCCAAAGGTCTTGCTCCATAAAACTGAACCCGAAGTGTCAATTTTCGAGGCAAATGCCAGGTTGTCCTTTTCGCCAGCAATTATTAAACTATGATCCATAGTTTTTTCAACACAATAAGCCTGAACATCCCCATTAGGATCAAAGATCACCTTGGAGAAAAAAGGGGACTGTGCATTAGCAGGGTATGAAACCAGGAGAAATAAGCAGCATACTATCAGAAACCGAGTAACTATTTTCATGGTAATCAATATTAAAACATATTATACTTCAATAAATCTATAAAATTAAACCAAAATCAACTATTCTATACAATTACAATCAAAATATTTTTTATACGTTGTTCTGATAAGACCAACCTATGAATTCCTGAGTGTTCCTTTCTGCCAGGAAGAGCTTATGGTGGATATTAACAATGAGCACATGGGATCAATGATGTTGATCAGAGCGTATCGAATTATCCGGCATTACAATCGAATGCATTTTCAGTCCGATGCATTCATGATTAACACAACCCCCACCTTCCCAATGCATGGGTGACCCGGTGGGTCGCCCATCTATATCACCCACTCCCCCCTCTAGATCAACCCCGGCATAATACTGCTCTGCTGGAGCAGATAAAAACCTAATTCCCTATCACGCC
>CAZUYY010000045.1:0-11084 GCA_964624935.1 uncultured Prolixibacteraceae bacterium | reverse complement strand
ATTTTCAGTTCACGGGCCAGTTCAAGAACATTAAGCAGGCTTTTCATGTTGATATCCCAGGAGGGTAAAGGCCTTTTCTCAGCATTACCCGAAAGGATAGCGGCGAGGTGATAAACCTGCGTGATTTTTTCGTGTTCGAGAATGAGCTGTAATTTCGAAGTATCCAGTACATCCAGGATCTCAAACTTTCCTGATTCAGCTATTTCACCTGGAGCAGGACGGATATCGGTAGCTATCACATTTGCGTTACCGTATTTTTTTCGCAATTCAAGTGTCAATTCCGAGCCAATCTGACCGGAGCAACCAATGACCAGAATTTTTTCCATCTAAAGAAATGTTTTAAAAGGATTTTTACAAAAGTAGAAAAATTTAAGATTCACGAATAAAATTGGGCATTTCAAATGGTATTTCAAGGGATAATTCAACCAGTCCTGCAAATCTACCATCGTGGTACCATGGTGCCTGGTAGATCAGTTTTTTCTTTCCCTTTTTCTCAATAGTATAAACATTCTTTTCATGGGTTTCCATCATTTTCCTGATCTTTTCATTGGAATACTCCTTGTGACAATCCTTAAGATTTTTCCCAATGAGAGAACTGCCACCTTCTTTTTGAAAATTAATCACTGCTTTTTCATTAAGATAGACGATATTTCCGTTTGAATCGCTAACAATAACGGCACCTTCAAGATTTTCAATAAATTCCATTTGTCTTTAATTTTATTTGCCAAAGTTAAGATCTTCTGCAACTTCAATGGATTTTCCCGGACATAAAAAAGACTTCCCGCAGAGTGGTAAATGAGACCAGAAATTCTGTGGGAAGTCTTAATTTAGAAAGATTCGATAACCCCTGTTATTTTACGGGTTGCGTTGTCTTTTCTGCTGGTTTTTCACCTGGTTTTGCAGCTGGTTTTGCAGCTGGTTTTGCAGCTGGTTTTGCAGTTGTTTTTGTTGCAGGTTTTGCAGCTTCTTTCTTAGCAGGTGTGGTTGTTTTTGTCTCTTTCTTTTCAGGTGTGGTCTGCGGTGCAGGTTTTACGTCCTGAGCAAACATAACTGCTGTACCAAATACAGCTACTAAAATTAATGCCAATGCCTTTTTCATAACTCTGATTTTTTAAAAGTTAGTTTAAATTTGATTTGCATACAAAGGTGAAACTAAAAAATGGAGGAATTCTGAAGTTGTGTTACAAATTTCATGACAAGTATTATTTTCTTTGGTGGCCGACCTTTCAATTGAGCATAATTGCATTTTGCGTTTCTTAAAAAAGTTCTAATTTTACTGTCTTAACCCAGAGAGGATGGAATCCAGTTTACTCATTTATAATACGCTGAGCCGGACGAAAGAACATTTTCAACCGCTCAATCCTCCATTTGCAGGCATGTATGTTTGTGGGCCAACGGTTTATGGAGATCCTCACCTGGGTCATGCTCGCCCAGCCATCACGTTCGACCTGGTTTTTCGTTACTTGCAGCATCTGGGTTACAGGGTTCGCTATGTCAGAAATATAACGGATGTAGGTCATCTTGAAAATGATGAGGATGAAGGGGAAGACAAGATTGCAAAGAAAGCACGGCTGGAACAGCTCGAACCCATGGAAATTGCGCAGTACTATTCCGATCGTTATTTTCTGTTCATGGAGGCTTTAAATGTTAAACGTCCGTCTATTGAGCCTAGGGCATCAGGCCACATTCCTGAACAGATTGAAATGATTAGTAAGATTCTTGACGCAGGATATGCTTACGAAGTTAATGGATCAGTTTATTTTGATGTCATAAAGTACAACGAAAAATTCGATTACGGAAAACTGTCAGGAAGGATCTTAGAGGACCTGCTTTCCAATACCCGGGAACTTGAGGGTCAGGAGGAAAAAAGAAATTCTGTTGATTTTGCTCTTTGGAAAAAAGCACAACCCGAACACATCATGCGTTGGTCATCTCCTTGGAGTGAAGGGTTTCCCGGCTGGCATCTCGAATGCTCAGCAATGGCAACCAAGTACCTTGGAGTTCATTTTGACATTCATGGAGGTGGGATGGATTTGATGTTTCCTCACCATGAATCAGAAATTGCACAATCGCGCATCGCTAATGGCACTGATTCCGTGAAATACTGGATGCACAACAACATGATTACCATCAACGGGCAAAAGATGGGAAAATCCCTGGGCAATTTCATCACGCTGGAGGAGTTCTTCACTGGAAAACATCCTGGCCTCAGCCAGGCATACAGCCCAATGACCATCCGGTTCTTTATCTTGCAGGCACATTATCGCGGTACCCTTGATTTCTCGAATGAAGCGCTACAGGCAGCCGAGAAGGGATTGAAGAAATTGTTTTCAGGCATTGAAACTTTACAAAAGATCATTCCTTCTGACCCATCCGGTAGATCATCCATTCCGAACATCCGGCAACTGATGGATGATTGCTACCAGGCGATGAACGATGATTTCAACAGTCCCATCGTGATTGCAAATCTCTTTGAAGGCGTCAGGATCATCAACTCGGTATGGGATAATAAAGAAACCATCAGCCTTACCGATCTTGAACTCCTGAAAAACATGTTCCAGATTTTCATTTTTGATATTCTGGCAATAAAAGAAGAATCCCAGGAAGATCAGAATAAAATTGTAGATGGACTCATGGATCTTATTCTTACAATACGAAAAAAGGGCAGAGAGAAAAAGGATTTTTCAACCTCGGACCAGATCCGTGATGCCTTGCAAAATCTTAAGATCACAGTTAAAGATACAAAAGAAGGCCCCGTCTGGTCAATTGATTAATTATCTCTTTAAATAACTAAACCCTCAACCATCATCAAATGAAAACTTTAAAACTATTTATTGCGTTAATTGCCTCGATCACCTTGATATCAGGCTGTCAATCCAAACAGGGAAATATGAAAAAAGAACTGGTCGATTTTATCCAAAAATTCGATTCCGTTTATATCCCATTGTACGAGTCAAGTACGCTCGCCAGTTGGAATGCAGCTATTTCAGGGAAACCTGAAGACTTTAAAAAGTCGGAAGAACTACAAATGAAAATGGTGAAACTGTTTGCAGATAAGAAATCTTTAATGAAACTCGAAAAGATAAAAGTCTCCGGACTTATCACCGATTCCCTTTTGCTTCGTCAACTCGATGTTTTGTACAGGGAATTTCTGATGGCAAAAGCCGATACGGCAAAGGTGAATGCAACGGTTCGCATGCAAAGCGCCATTGAACAGAAATATGGTAATTTTCGTGCCATCGTTAAGGGGAAGAAGATGAATGATAACGAAGTTGAAGATGTATTACGGAATTCGAAGGATGTAAATGCACAAAAAGAAGTATGGATCGCCCAGAAAAAAATAGGTACTGAGGTAGCTGCAGATATTATCCAATTGGTAAAAAAGAGAAATGAAATTGCCAAAGATCTGGGATTCCGTAATTATCACGAAATGAACCTCACCCTGGGAGAGCAAGACCCGAAAGAGATAAGCAAACTATTTGATCAACTCGACAGTCTCACAAAAGGCTCTTTTGCAGAAGTGAAGAACGATATCGATAATTATTTTGTGGCTTACTATAAGCTGAAAAGCAAAGAGGAACTGATGCCCTGGAACTATCAAAACCGTTTTTTTTAGGAAGCTCCGAAGATCTATGCCGTTGATATTGACAAGTATTATAAGGATAAAAATATTGTCCAACTGGTCTCAAATTACTATGCAGGCATAGGACTTCCGATCGATGAAATGGTTAAAAAGAGCGACCTGTATCCCAAAGAAGGGAAAAACCAGCATGCATTCTGCACTGACATCGACAAAAAAGGTGATACTCGTGTTCTGGGCAACATTACACCAAATTCAAACTGGATGGGCACCATGCTGCATGAGTTTGGTCATGCATGTTATGAAGTTGGCATTGACACCTCCCTGCCCTTTATTCTAAGAGATCCTGCACATACTTTCACGACAGAAGCCATCGCCATGATGTTTGGAAGGTTCTCATCCAATCCTCAATGGATTAAAGATAACCTTGGAATTTCGGAAACGGAGAAGATGAAAATTGCCGACAACTGTTTCAAAACATTTCGTCTTGACCAGCTTGTCTTCAGCCGTTGGGTTCAGGTGATGTACCGGTTTGAGAAGAGTATGTATGAAAACCCCGACCAGGACCTGAATAAGCTCTGGTGGGATCTTGTTGAAAAATATCAGTTGGTAAAACGTCCGGAAGGCCGCAACGAACCTGATTGGGCAACAAAGATCCACATAGCCTCTTATCCCTGTTATTATCACAATTACCTGCTGGGAGAGCTTCTCGCATCTCAATTATACTATCATATTGTTGGTACTATCCTTAAATCGGATGATTACAGATTCCAGAGTTTTACCGGGAAAAAAGAAGTAGGCAATTACCTGAAGCAATATGTTTTTAAACCGGGTATGAAATATTACTGGAATGATATGATAGAAAAAGCAACCGGAGAAAAACTTACGCCGAAATATTATGCGAAGCAGTTTGTGAAATAAAAATTTCCTTCTTCACCCCTCCCTTTTGGGGAGGGGTCATGGGTGGGGTTCTGAATAATCTACACAACTTTAACGAGGTAATAATTTTTCTTTCCTTTTTGGACCAAAAGGTACTTATGGTTAAGAAGCCGTGATTCATTGATTTCAAATTCTTCAGTGACCTTTTCTTTGTTCACTGCCACTCCTCCTTCTTTCAGCATTCGCCGGGCTTCTCCTTTGGAGGAAAAGATCTGGGTAAGCCCAACAAGGAATTCTACAATATTAACTTTATTTGCTATTTTACTTTTTGCTATTTCGCTTTGCGGCACTCCTTCGAAAACCGAAAGAAGAGTCTCTTCAGTCAATTTCTTCAATGTTTCAGTAGTCCCTTTACCGAAAAGAATCTCTGAAGCTTCAATCGCGGCCAGGTAATCTTCTTCTGAATGAACGCGAATGGTAATGTCTTTGGCCAGTAATTTCTGTAATGTTCGCAGATGAGGAGCTTCTGCGTGTTTCCGGATCAGTTCATCAATTTCTTCTTTTGTCAGGAGTGTGAATTTCCTTATGTAGTCAGAAGCATCTTCATCGCTTGTATTGAGCCAAAACTGGTAGAATTTGTATGGGGATGTTTTCTTCGGGTCAAGCCAGATATTCCCGGCTTCTGTCTTTCCGAATTTACCACCATCCGCTTTAGTGATGAGTGGACAGGTAAGAGCATAAGCCTCGCCACCCATCTTCCGGCGTATAAGTTCGGTTCCTGTGATGATGTTTCCCCATTGATCAGAACCACCCATCTGGAGCTTGCAGTTCTTATGCTCGAAAAGCCAGCAAAAATCATAACCCTGTAAAAGTTGGTAGCTGAATTCGGTGAAAGAGATCCCTGATCCCGATTCCATCCTGTTCTTTACAGAATCCTTGGCCATCATGTAATTTACTGTAAGGTGTTTGCCGACTTCCCTTAAAAATTGCAGAAATCCGTATTCTTTGGTCCAGTCATAATTATTAACCATCTCTGCCGGATTCACAGGGTTGGAAAAATCAAGAAATTTTTTCAATTGTGTCTTAATACATTCCTGGTTATGCCAGAGCACACTTTCGTCGAGGAGATTACGTTCTTCTGATTTTCCTGAAGGATCGCCTACCATACCTGTAGCTCCGCCAACCAGTACGATGGGTTTGTGTCCGTTTCGCTGAAAATGAACCAACATCATGATCGAAGCCAAGTTTCCGATATGTAATGAGTCAGATGTCGGATCATAGCCAATGTATGCCACTGTCATCTCTTTCGATAACTGTGCTTCTGTACCTGGCATTATATCCTGGATCATTCCACGCCAGCGGAGTTCCTCGATGAAATTCATTTTCGCTTTCTTTTGTGCAAAAGTAGCAAAATTTGGAAATTCTGTCTCCGGTATTATGCCTGCATCGGGATTTCCATCAACAGGATCTGGATGGTATTTCGCATACTTCCTTGTTTTACAGTTTTGAAAGAACCGGCGAAGATCAGTTCTTCGCCAGTTCAACATTCATCATTAGTTTTATTTCATCGGAAACGACTAATCCACCTGCTTCAGTGACGGCATTCCAATACAATCCGAATTCCTTACGGTTAATTTTTCCTGTCAGCTCAAAACCGGCCTTGGTATTGCCATAAGGATCTTTTACGATCCCACCGAATTCACCTTCCAACTCTACAGACTTTGTTGTACCCCGGATTGTCAGATAACCGGTGAGAATAAAACCGGAATCCCCTTTTTCCCTTAGGCTTTTAGAAACAAAAGTCAGTTCAGGATGATTAGCAGCATCAAAGAAATCCACTGATTTTAGGTGATTGTCACGATCGGGCTGATTAGTGTTTATACTGTTAACATCAGCTTTGAACTCGATCTGCGCATCGGTAAAATCATCACCATGAGTGTAAACTGTTGCCTCGAATTTGCCAAATCCACCAGTTACATTTGCAATAACAAGATGTTTGACTTTAAAGTTAATTTCACTATGTGCAGGGTCAATAGCCCATTTTGTTTTTTCTGTCTGGTTCATTTTTTTAATTGTTTGGTTTATGGCGACAAAGGTAAACCCTTGTGCCTCGCCTGGAAATGGCAAAACACAGGAAACAATGGTAAAAATCGTGGATTGGTTATAAATGGTGAGCTTCCCTGAATCCAAGGATGGAATTCCCCGTGAAGGTCTTGAAGAATTTACTGAAATGTGATGGATCGCTGAATCCAAGATCGTACCCGATCTCTTTGACACTTTTTGTTGTGAAAACAGATAATCGTTTGGTTTCAAGGATCAACCGGTTCAGAATGTACTCTTTAGCCGGTTTATGAATGGCTGAACTGATCACTTCATTGAGGTATCCCGGCGAAACATTTAATTGCCTGGCATAATCCTGCACTTGGTGCCATTCGGGAAAGTGCTGTTCCACGAGTTCTTTAAATAGTTGAACAAGTGCTCTCCCTCCTACAACGTTCTGTGAATTTGAATCAGGATTAAGTGCACAGATTCCATTACATTCGATGAGGAACAATTTCAGGTATGCGCCGATAGTTTCAAATTTTAAATCATCGGAGGAATCAAAGGCTTTATTCATGGCATCTGAAAAAATCATCAGCCGTGAAAAAACAGGTCCATCAAGTAAGAGGGGAGGTGTTTCATCGCTATCACGGAATAACCTGAGATTTGAAATGAAGTCTTCCTTTATGCTGTTTTTTTGAAGAAATTCAGGTGTAAACAGGATTAACATTCCTTGGGCACCAGGGTCGGTGATGACCTGGTGCACCTGCCATGGACTGACAAAGAAAATAGAGCGGGGTTCAATGACATATTCATGAAAATCAATTATATGTTTCCCAGTCGCCGTGAACGACCAGATGACAGAATAAAAATTATGCCGGTGAGGATCGTCAACAAATCTGCCCTGTTCCCGCTCAATTTCTTCTATGCTTCGCATCACGAATGATGCCGGAGCTCCTGCATAAAGAAGATCAAGACTATAAATTTTTTCTTTCATTATACAGGCATGTGATGATCAGGATAATGATCAATGTTTACCCTGCTGATGCTGGCGTTCCTCCGCTTGTGCCTTCAACTTCTTCGCAGCTTCCACGTATTGACTGTAAAGTTTTGGATCTTTGAGCAACTTTTCAACTTTAGCATCCCTGGCTTTTTCCAGTGGTTCTAATTTGGCAGGATCACGAAAGGCCTGTTGGGCTCGAACATCATCATAGAAAGTAGTGTAGATGTTAATAACACCTTCTTTTTGCTTGTCATTAAAAGTAACCATCCCCGACATTCTGTCTATTGTCGTTTTTGCTTTGTCGGCAGAAGACATTTGCTTTCTCTCAGGGTTCTGTGCAAAAAGGCTGAACGCCACGATCAGGGCGAACATACCGGATAAGATCATTTTTTTCATTGTTTTTGTTTTAAGTGATACAAATTTATAAATAGAAACGGTGAAAATAAGAATTGATTTTGCAAATCTGAAATTATTTAATGATGACAAATGGTTTATGAAGATTATGACAAATCATTTGAGCAACTGTCCGCCCCGATTTGATGGCTACGGGCAATCCTCCCCCTGGCTGCGTCCAATGCCCGGCAAGGTAAAAGTTCTGAAGTCCCGGAAATACGAAATTCACAGGCGAAGATGCTAGAATATTTTTTCCTGGCAACCAGCCTTGTGTACTTCCTTTCCAATTGTTTGTGTAACGCTGATAAGTAGCGGGTGTCGCAATATCTGTTTCTTCGATGGCATTACGGATTCCATTGAATTTTTCTTCCAGGATCGCTAGTATCTCCTCTCCAAAACTGAATTTCTGCCTTCTGTATTCTTCCGGATCTGACTTTCTCAAGTCGATCCAATAATCACCTTTTTTAGTATAAAATTTTACGGTTAAAACGCATTTGCCTTCCGGCGCCAGAGTGGGATCATAGTTATAACAGTGCATTTCCATCCGTGAATACGTTGAACCATCAGGTGAAACAAGTTCTTTCCCAAGCGGAAACCTCTGCATCTGAGGCATTTCTTTAAATGAACGGCAAACACCCAGGGAGAGAAGAAAAACAGAAAAATAAACCTCAAGACTCCGCTGTTCTTTGAGTGCCAGTGCTTTTTTGTTGGTATATTTTCCTTTTAACGCTGTAAACAAAGTATAATGCCAGTCGGCGGCTGAAATTGTGATGTCAGAAGATTCACTTGTCCCATCTGTCAGTTTGATTCCTGTTGCGTGACCATTTTCAGTGACTATTTCATCAACACCTGAATTGTAACGGATCCTACCGCCAAGGTTAAGGTACCTTTCTTCGATCTTCCGTACAAAGTTTAGTGATCCTCCGACTGGATATCCTACACCCATTTTATCATTGAATGCCAGTGGTAATGTGATTATAAGCAGAGGCATTTCCTCACCATCGAATAGCAAATTAAATGCTTCTTTCAGAAAAGAATTCTTTAGTTTCCTGGCATAGCTAAAATTCGTTTGCTTTTTCCATCTCATCAGGAAAAACAATAAAGGAATATGTTTTATAAATTTTATCTTTTGGAGAAAGGGTAAAAGTTCAGGAACCGATCTTATCATCGGTGGGATCTCATAGCCCTGTATCTTTCGCAACGAGCGGATCAGTTTTTTTATGAGAGCGCTGTCTTCAGGAGCAAGATCGTTAAGATAGGCAGATAATCTATTTAGGTTTGTATAAAGATGAAAGACATTATTCCCATAACGATCAAGCGTGTCCCTGACCTCAATGTCCATCCTTACTTCATGATTTTTAAATTCTATGGAAGACAGGTCGATCAATTCTGACCAAAGCAGGTAAAATGGATTGCTTGGATTCGATCCCAGCAGCCAATGAATACAGCCGTCAAATGTATAATCTCCTCTTTTCCAACTTGTGCAAAGACCTCCTGCATGGGAATGTTTTTCAAAGATCTCCGTTTCAAAACCGTTCATCTGCAGGTAACAGCCAACTGACAAACCAGCCACTCCTGCCCCGATAATGTTAATTTTCATCCTGTTATAATTACAATCAGTGTCAGTTCTGTAATACAAGCATCAGCTTTGAAATATCAAATATAAAAAGAAAAACCAAGATTGATTCTGGGTACTGGGTGTTAGGTATTGGGCAATGGTAATCAAAGCTCTTGCGGTTGGGGTTGTTTCATTATCTTTGCATTTCTAAAATTACTAATTATGATACTGGTTACAGGAGGTACTGGACTGCTTGGGTCCCACGTTTTATATGAACTTGCCCGGGACGGTAGAAAAGTGAGGGCAATTAAACGGAAAAGTAGTGATACTTCCATGGTTCGCAAAGTGTTTTCCTATTATTCAGATGAACCGGATGTATTACTGAAAAAGATAGACTGGTTCGATGCCGACCTGATGGATTTTGGCGCTATCGGAGATGCATTGAATGAGATCAAAGAGATTTACCATGTCGGTGCCGTGGTTTCCTTCTATCCGAGGGATCACGAAGCCATGCTGCGTGTAAATATCAGAGGTACAGCAAACCTGGTGAACCTTTCTCTGGATAAAGGTGTAGAAAAGTTTTGCTATGTAAGTTCTGTAGCCACACTTGGTCGCGGGTTGAATGGAAATGCAACAGGTGAAGAAGATTACTTTGTGACTTCACGAAAGAATACCATATACAGCATCAGCAAATACGGAGCGGAAAGAGAAGTATGGCGTGGCATGGAAGAAGGACTGAATGCGGTGATTGTCAATCCGTCATTCATTCTTGGTCCTGGATTCTGGAATGATAACTCAGGATTGTTCCGTCTGGTTTATGAAGGATTGAAATACTATACCGACGGTATCAACGGTTATGTGGATGCGAGGGATATCGCCAAAGCGATGACCCAGTTAATGGATCGGTGTGTCTTTAATGAACGGTTCATTCTTTCAGCCGATAATATATCATACAAGCAGCTTTTCGGAATAATGGCGAAGTATTTGGGCAGACCTGCACCGGGCATCAAAATTCCCAATCTTGTGACCGATATAGCATGGAGAATGGAAGCGGCAAGAACACTTTTCACAAAGTCAACACCTGTAATTACAAAAGAGATGGCCTTGACTACACAGCAGAAATATTGTTATACTAATGAGAAACTCAGGAAAACGCTTGGTTTTAATTTTATACCCCTGGAACAATCGATCAGGGAGATCTGTGAGTTGTATTTAAAGGAGAAGGGAAATCAGGTTTCCACCTGACAGGGTAAATTAACCAGCCAGAATCATAAATCAACTTTTTAATTTTACTTATTTGGGGATGATGTTCCTGTAATACTGGTAGCGATCAAGGACTTCCGACACGAAACGTCTGGCGGCACCATAATTGAGAAGATCATTTACTGAATCAGTGGAAAGGGTCGGGGCTTTATGGGAACGGCGGGTTAGATAATAGCCGACATTTCCATTCCATTTATTTGGATCTCTGCCATATTTTATCGCACTTTCGCGTGCCAACAAAACCTTGCCAAGCCCTACATTATATGCTGCAAGGATGAAGTTGATACGCTCTTCCCGAATGGGGATTTCTGTCAAAAGCTGATCATTGATCCATTTCAGGTATCTGACCCCTGCTGAAAGCTGTTGTG
>CAZUYY010000044.1:0-11328 GCA_964624935.1 uncultured Prolixibacteraceae bacterium | reverse complement strand
CAATTCATTATATCCATCAATTCCACCACAATCCTCAGGTGGTGCTGACCTTGCGCCATCGAGACACCGTGCTGTCTTTGAACCTCCATCTTCAATCTTTTCCAATACAACCGTGTGCTTCCACCCGTCACCCATATCGTATTCATACTTTAGCACATCTCCGGCATTCTGGAGCACATCTTTGATTTTTATTTTTTTATCCCACAGGGTGCCGGTCTCACTATCTTCCCATAGGATTGGATCACCGATTCTATTTTCATCATCGCCAAACATGTATAGGTGGGAGTTAGTCCACCCAAAGCTTAGCTGGATAATGTGGTGAAGTTTGTTCAATGAAAAGGTTTCTGGAACCCTTATTAAACGCCAGATAGGAGGGGTGATTCTGTCAATGGTTATCTTGAGCTGGTACATATTGAACTGGTTTCGATACCAAAATTAGGGAAAGAATGCAATATCCTGACAAAT
Organism: uncultured Prolixibacteraceae bacterium; assembly: GCA_964624935.1. Lineage (GTDB taxonomy): Bacteria > Bacteroidota > Bacteroidia > Bacteroidales > FEN-979 > FEN-979. Next base: position 10,863 of record CAZUYY010000044.1, on the reverse strand, counting down.
TTTATCGTATACCTCATCTGCAAAATTTAAATGCAAATTCATCTGCTTCCTTTTCTTTTACCAGGTCTTTATCTTCATATCCGATCTGCTCTAAGAAGATTTCTTTTTTTCCATGTAACAGAATGTGTCCGGCTTCGTGAAAAAATGAAAACCAGAATTTATCATCTGGTTGGTCTCTTTCTGTGAGTTGTATTAACGGAGTATCGTTTATCCACCGGGTTGCCCCTCTGATGGGAGCTTTATTTAAACATGGAGTATGAACCAATTTAACCCCTGTTTTTTGACAAATATCCTGAAGCTGTTGGAAGAAATTAACAGGTTTTTCAGACATCACCGATTTAATATCTGACACAATTTCCCTGAATGTTTTTTCAGAATAAGATGAAACTTGTATCTGCTGTGCGGAGAGTTCTCCTTTTCTCAACCATGCTGAAATAGCATAAGGATCTTTTGTTCGTTTTAATGAAATGCGGAATGCAACTTTTAATTGTTGGTTGCAATAGTAATTTTCCCATGATTCCGGAGAAGCCACACCAAAGAATGCCAATAACTGTGTTGCCATTTCCTGTTTTGTAGATACAGAATTTAACCAGCCCAACTTTGTCATTTGCGGTAACGGAAAGTTTCCTGCCCAGCCAACGGCTTTTTCTATTACTTCCTGACGTTTAACGCGTGCAATATACTCATCGTATCCTCTTTGGTGGTTCATCCAGAAATGAGCAGGGATTTTGGTGACATTCTCAAATTGCACTGCCATATCTGCCGTAATTGAGCTGTTGCCTTTTAGAATTGCTGTGATGGTCTTTTCCGGTTTTCCTGCACGTAATGCAAATTCTTTCGGACCCATACCCATTTCCTCTAACTTTTCTTTTAGAGTCATTCCGGGGTGAGGTCTTGACTGTGGAAAATATTGATTTCGTTTGACCAAAACAGGATGTATTAATGATAGTCTGTAATTTCCATTATTTCAACGCCTTTTATTTCGAGCAAATATACATTTATTTTAGTTAACACCTACTGTTAATTAATAATACTTTATTTTACGCATAATACTGGATCAAAAAAGTGCCAACTGCCGACTGCTAACTTTTTTCTTATCCGCCTGTTCGCAAAATCCCTCCGATCTCTGACCTCCTAATTCCCCCAAACATCCATATAAACCGGCAAATGATCCGAAAACCCACCCAGGTACCTTGGACCTGAATAAGTGCGGAATGGTTTCCCGCCAAAAAATCGCTCATCATCTTCCATCAGGAAAGACGAATGGTATATATTAACTGACGCCGGTGAAGTTTTCAGGCCACTCCCCTTTGACAACATATTCCCCGACACCATAAATTGATCAAGAATGGCCCATTTACCCTGAAATTTGTAGGTTCCTTCATTCATGGATTTCATCAAAGGGAGCATCAGGTTCACCAGGCTGGTTGAAGTCGTTTGGTTTGAATAAGATTCTGCTCTAAGGATATCATTGATTGCCGGTTGGTCAGGCTCATCATTAAAATCACCCATGATGATGATGTGCGGATCAGGTTGGTTCTGTTGAAGAGAATCCACCGCTGACCGTAGCGTTCGGGCTACCAACCTGCGTTTTGGAACACTTTCCGTAAACCCTCCTAACCGTGAAGGCCAGTGGTTGACGAAAATATGTACGGTATCAATGGTAAAAAGAATCCCTTTCATATAAAGAATATCCCTCGTATGCATGATTGAATCAGACGACAGATAAATACTGATTTTTCTTGAGAATATTACGCTGAATACATCCGGACGATAGAGAAGCGCCACGTCAATACCACGGGTATCAGGTGATTCATAATGAATGAATTTGTATTTGTACTTCTTTAAAGGAGTATCATAGATTATCTTGTTCAATACATAGCGATTCTCCACCTCGCACACTCCGATAATTGCAGGTGGTTCCCATCCTCCGATGGCTATCAGGGTCTTTGATAAGTGATTAAGCTTCACAAAAAATTTATTAAAAGTCCATCTTTTTATCCCCTTACCCGTGAATTCTTTATCCGGGTTTAAAGTATCATCATGCGGATCATAAAGGTTCTCAAGATTATAAAAAATAATCCTGACAGTTTGACTGTTTTTTATCGTCGTATCAATCTTGGCATGGTTTTCGGAACTATTTGAATACTGTCTTTCTGTCACTTTTTGAGCGGAAGTCAGAATTGGAATCAGAATCAGCAATAGACAGATGATGAATCTCATAGCAGATCAGATGAACACTTTGTTAACTAATATACCTTACACCATTTTCCCCCTCGCCTTTAGGAGAGGGGGGCAAGGGGGTGAGGTGCATTTGCAGGCCCTGTCTTATTAATCGGTCATCTGCAAAAAAGTAACTGGTTAACTGAGAAAAGAAACCGAAGTGTTAACAAAATTTAACATGACAATCATATACTATTAAAAAATAGGAACCGTTTTCAGATCAACATTAAATAACCTAAAAAAAGAAGAAGCAGTATGAAACGATTGATTGGATTTTTTCTGGTAGCAATACTTGGTGGTGCTATCGCCTTAGGTGGTTACAAATTAATGGAAAAGAAGCAACATTACATACCCTTACTAGCTGGACAGCAACTGTCTTTACGACCGGTGAATTATATTCCCGGAACGGAGTTTAATGAACAGGGTTTTGAAACTGCTGCCGCTATATCTGTGCCTGCAGTTGTTCATATTAAGACTGATTTTCAGAGGAAAAGTAATGTATATGATGACTTTTTCAATCTTTTCAATTTTGGACAGGGGATGCCAAATCAGACTTTCGAAGCCATGGGCTCAGGCGTGATCATTGATGCAGATGGATATATCGTGACCAATAACCATGTCGTTCAGGATGCAGATAATATTACGGTGACACTTAACGACAAGCGTGTCTACAAAGCCACCATCATAGGATCAGATGCCGGCACAGACCTGGCCCTGATCAAGATTGATGAAAAAGGGCTCCCTTTTCTTACTTACGGGAACTCTGATGATGCAAAAATCGGAGAGTGGGTGCTGGCAGTTGGAAATCCTTTTAACCTTACTTCAACGGTCACGGCCGGGATTGTTAGCGCTAAGGCCCGGGACATTAACATTCTGGGTTCACAGGGTTCAGTTGAATCATTTATCCAGACCGATGCTGCCGTGAATCCCGGTAACAGCGGTGGCGCCCTCGTCAATCTTAAAGGTGAACTTATCGGAATCAATGCAGCCATTGCCTCCGGAACAGGAAATTACGTTGGTTATTCATTTGCCATACCTTCGAATATTGTTAAAAAAGTTATAGATAACTTCATGAAATTCGGGAAGATCCAAAGGGGACTTCTTGGAATACGTTACAAGGAAATTGACGATCAGTTTGCCAAAGACAATGACCTGCCAGCAGTGAAAGGCGTTTATGTTCAGGAAGTTATTGAAGGTGGGGCAGCCGAAAAAGCTGGTTTGAAAAAAGGCGATGTCATCCTGCAAATGCAGGGAATGCCTGTAGATAGCAAATCAGAGCTTGTGGAGATTATTAACCAGCATAATCCGGGCGATAAGATCAATCTTACCGTTTACAGGGATGGCAAACAGATGGATATGTTAGTGACCCTTCAGAATGAAAATGAAAGTCTCGCTTATACGAAAGATAACCAGATAATTATTCATGGTGCCACCTTCCAGCACATCACTGATAGCGAAAAACACAGATATGGGATCGATGACGGTTTCAAGATCGTTCATCTCGATAACGGATTGCTGAGAAATTCGGGTATCAGGGAAGGTTTTATAGTAGTTGCAGTCGATAAACAACCCGTCCATTCTACGCAGGAACTTAAGGATGCTTTTACAAAGAGGGGGGGAATTCTCATTGAGGGTGTTTACCCCAATGGCATGAGGGCGTATTATGGCATAGGAATATAAGGAGAAAAAATGAGACAATTAAAGATATCAAAATCAATAACCAACCGGGAAACCGCTTCTCTTGATAAATATCTTCAGGATATTGGCAAGGAAGAATTGATCACGACGGATGAAGAAGTTCATCTCGCACAGCGTATTCGTGCCGGTGATCAGCAAGCCCTGGAGAAACTCTGCAAGGCCAACCTGCGATTTGTCGTATCCGTTGCCAAGCAGTACCAGAACCAAGGCCTCAGCCTGCCCGATCTTATCAATGAAGGAAATCTCGGACTGATCAAGGCGGCACGCCGTTTTGATGAGACACGTGGATTTAAATTCATATCCTATGCAGTCTGGTGGATCAGACAATCGATTTTGCAGGCCCTGGCCGAGCAATCGAGGATTGTCAGGTTACCCTTGAACCAGGTGGGTTCTCTGAGCAAGATGAACAAGGTTTCCTCGCGTCTGGAACAAAAGTTCGAAAGGCCTCCTTCGGCTGATGAGATAGCAACGGAAATGGAGCTTCCCCAACATAAGGTTGAAGAGACACTCCGGATTTCCACTCGTACAATCTCAATGGATGCCCCCATCGATCAGGACGATGAGATGAAGTTTCTCGATGTATTTATATCAGAAGATGCACCGGGAACAGATGAAGACCTTATCAGGGAATCACTTGCAAGAGAAATCCAGCGGTCGCTTTCAACACTTGCCGAAAAAGAACGGGAGATAATCAACCTCTTTTATGGGATCGGCGTCCCGCACAATTATACCCTCGAAGAGATCGGCGACATGTTCGATCTTACCAGGGAAAGAGTGCGACAAATCAAGGAGAAAGCATTACGGCGATTGAAACATTCTTCACGAAGCAAACTCCTTAAGGCTTATCTTGGGTAGGGACTTCCGGGAAATTCATCCTGACTGTTTTTATCAGATCGGGATGAAGGCTGAGATAAACCGGGCATGTTGTTGCAGCATGCCATATGATGGTTTTTTCTTTATCTGAGTACTTCCGTTCAGGGAAATCAAATTCCACCACAACCTCAGCAACCCGCCGGGGATTCTCAGCCATTATCTTGGTGATCCTTATTATAGTTCCATCAACATCAAAGTTGTGGGTCTGAGCCGCAATACCGATAATCGTCATCATGCAACTACCAAGGGATGTCGCTAAAAGATCTGTAGGGGAAAAAGCTTCACCTTTCCCCTTATTATCCACCGGTGCATCCGTGATCAAGGTATTATCCGATCTGACATGCGTAGCGCTTGTCCTTAATTCACCCAGATATATTGTTCTTACAGTTTCCATAACTAATCTTTCGTAATTCGTAATTCTTAATTCTTAATTCGTAATTAATAGTATGTGATGCCCGCATATCCCACCCAATGGTGCATTGTGGCATTCGCAGTTTTTCCCATCACAAGATCATTCACTTTAAGCCGTGGCTCGTCAAGCGAAGTTCCATAACCGGTGAAATTACCCTGCAAAGGTTTCCCCGGTAGAGACGCCTGCATCTTTATGATGGTAAGCAAACCAAGTGGAACGGAGTACCTCCCGCACCAGGTCCATTTGTAGGCCTTGTAATCATTTTCCATGAGTGTGTACTGTGTGAATGTTCTTGCTTTGACCATGTCCATTGGTCCACAAAGTGTTTCATCAATGATCTGCATTTCATGCTCTTTTGCTTCTTTATAGCCTTTATCATCGCAACCATAGAAAGCAAAATTTGATCCGTTCCAATCTTCGTCACCGTAATGAACGGCATCGGTCGACATTACAAAAGCCACATCCCTGCCCCATTTCAAGCCTTTATCTTTCAGCGCCTTTGTAATGGCAGCGGCAAGCTGACCGGAGAGTTGATCCATCTTTTCAAACGGCATATAAGGCACGAGAATAGAAATGATCCTGACCTTCCGGTTGTAATACTGAAGAAATGGAATAATAGCCTCCACCGAATGTTCCGCCTGCTGGAGACTGTCGTGAATGATATAAGCATCAGAGGAAAGGTTTTTCATGATCTCCTCACGAAGGTCAGGAATGGTGATATTTCCATAAGGTTCCTTCCATTCATCAAAAGAATCGAATACCAGCCGGTTTTCAATATTGAATTTCTTTGCCTTATGGGCAACGCCGAATAATATGATCGTGTTGGCGTGGATGTTCCTCAACACCTCCGGGTAGAGCCATCCTGCATAAACATAATCATCATGAGGACAGATGGCTGCTTTCTGAACTGACTGAGATCCCGTTGCAGGATGGTTACGATTCATATTCATGACTGCAACATTCCTGTTCAGCTTCGCGATCCTGCTCATGACAGAATCCATCTGCCAGGCATGTGATGCAAATCCAACCGTGTCAACAGGCTGCCGCACACGAATTGATTTGAGTTTACTCTGCGACCATGCTGGATTTGCAATGATCGTCATAATAACAAAGAAAGCCAGGGTAACCCCAACTATTTTACAGGATGGTTTCATGATCTTTTAACATTGGTCATGTAAAATTAGCATATTTTTGCAAGCCTATGATTTCAACTGGTAATGATTTATTTACTCCTTTACTCGCTGGCCAGAATAACTTTCGGGACTTGGGCGGAATACCTGCCAAGGACGGCAGAATAATAAAGCCCGGATTGCTTTATCGGAGTGGTGACTTACATTCCATAACTGATGAAGATATTGGCACCCTGAAACGATTAGAAATAGCCATGATTGTTGACTTTCGTTCAGCCAGGGAATATGAACACAGGCCAAACCGCGAGATTCCGGGCATCAAAGAAGTGAAGCACTTGTCAATCTATGATGCTCCCCGTGAACTTGCAGCAAAGTATATCGATGAAAATAATGAACCCGGTTTAAAACGTTTGCTGATCGATGAATATAAAAGGATCGTCCTTAATTATACGGCAGAATACCGCCAGTTTCTCTTCGAGGCGGCAAATAATCCAAATATTCCCATGGTATTTCAATGTTCTGCTGGGAAAGACCGGACAGGCCTGGCAACGATATTTCTTCTGACAGCATTGGGTGTAAGTATGGAGGTGATCCTTAAAGATTATTTTCTAACGAACACTTTTGCAAGGGCCCATGCCCATGAAATCATCGGCATACTCAATAATAACGGTCACAATGGAGAAATCATGCGTCCAATGCTTGAAGTCAGACAGGAATACCTTGATTCTGCATTTTCAACAATCCAGGAACATTACGGAACCCTTGAAAACTATGTATTTAGGGAATTGGCGGCAGAGACCGGAGTGCTCCAAAGAAGGTTTTTGGTATAGTAAAATAGGGAAATGGTCTGTATTTAAAACTAGGAACGTAAATACCCGTCTTTCAATTCGTAATTCGTAATTATTTCTACTATCCCCCGGTCGCCATCAAGTTTAATCAAATCTCCATCTTTCAGGAACTGTTTTGCACCTTTTGCCCCTACTACCGCCGGAATGCCATATTCCCTTGCTACAACAGCGCCATGAGACAAGGGACTTCCAATTTCTGTGATCAATCCGGAAACAATGCTGAAATAAGGGGTCCAGCCGATATCCGTAAACGAGGCGACCATAATTTCTCCGGCTTGCAACATTGCAGCATCATCAAGGGTGTTGACGATCCTGACTTTTGCCTGCACAACTCCACTGCTCACGGGGATGCCTTTTAACTGCCCATCCAATATTACGATCTCCTGCTCTTCTTCAATGGGTTCGGGAATTCCCTGGCAAACCTCGGGAAACTGAAGCGCTGCCGTTTGCGGAAGCTGCTCCCTTCGCTTGTTGGCTTTAGCACGCCAGGAAGGAGAATGATCCATGACCATCTGTCCGATCTCTTCATGCGTCAGGTAATAAACCTGATCCACATCATCCAGCAGTCCCTTCTTTACCAGCAATTCAGCATAATGCTGCCAGGCTGTCCTGATCTTGTGCAATACCTTTATGGATGCCGATTTGGTGATCTCTCTCCTTGACACTGAAATTCGGGCGCTGCCGAGGAATGATTTTATGATGATTTTTTGCCATAGCTTCAAACCAGCAAGAATTTCCTGTGTTTTTTTATGCGAACCTTCATGAGTATGTATTTTTGCTTCCGATCTTACGCGGGTTTGCAGCATCTGAACCAGTTGTAAAGGGTTCTCTTCCCAAGGTTTTTCATGAAGCTCGGCTTCACGGACACAACGGTGCCCATGGCGCTCAATAAATGTCTTATAAGTACGGATCACATCTGGTGGAGAATCATGCGTCAGTAATCTTAACGCTTCTACAGGTGTTGCCGAAATGAATATGCCTGCAAAGCGCTTTTCTGATTGAATCAACGATGCAAAGAGTTCCAGCGATTTAACGGCATCGGCACTTTCAATATCCGGGATATCGGTAAGAAGAAGTGTGGCTATATGATGATCTTCAGAGGTGGGAAGGCGTTTGTTGGACGTCAGGATCCCCATCAGAGCTGAATAAAGTGTTCCGGATTGGGAAGAGGCAATGATATGATGGCCAAAAGCCTCTTTCAGCACTTCCCGGGCCTCATCCAGTGATTTATAATCTTTTTCTATATCCCCGGATTCAATGACTTTATAATTGTTGGCAAGAAAGAGAAGACGTCTCACGTTTTTTTTGGTCCAGCTCAGGCTGATCATCTGCTTAATAAAGTGCATCACCCGGAGAGGAAAATTAGAAGTGAACTTCACATCCGGAATATCGATGACCTTCCCGATCACGGCAAACTGTACATTTTCAGCCTTATTCAGCCAAACATTCCGGGGGTAATCCATCATATTCGTCATATTGATGAACAACCGGTTATAGAACATCTGAATATACCGGAATCCTTCCCATTTTTTCAGGCTGTACGCTCCTGCTGCCTCTGCCCAGACGGTCATACCATAATCAACTGCATGAAAAGATACAGAATAGGTGAGGGGGGTGACAACGCCCGGCATCATCTCACCGATATTGCCCAGTGTCCAGGTGTCAGTGCTTTCACCTTTGACAGTGTCCAGTTCATTGTAATGAAGCTCAGGAAGCGTGGTGACAGGCCTGACCTGCAGCCACTGAATTTGATCTTCCTCGTCAATGGCCCACTCAAGATCTACCGGGTAACCGAGATGATCCTGGGCTTTTTTTGAAGCATCCAGGATTTCCCGGATATGTTCAGGCGAAAGTAAATCGCCTTGTTTCTTAACCTGTTCACAAATATTTGATCCACTGCGGTAGATCTTGTAATGAATTGCATCCTTAGTTCCACTTACAAGGTCTTCTCCATGCCCTTTTACAGCATTAATGACAACCTGGTCGCGGCGCCCTGTCACGGGATCGGCTGTGAAGACCACACCGGCGACTTTGGCATTCACCATGTTTTGCAGGATCACGGAGATCCTGAGATCGGCATCTTCCGAAAGATTGTTTACATATTCAATTACCCGGTCTGACCGGCTGGCTTCGATACATTTTACAATGGCGTCCTTAATCTCAGGATACCCATTCAGGTGCAGGTAAGTCTCAAATTGTCCGGCAAAGGAAGCACTGACGCCATCTTCGCTCACTGCAGAAGAACGCACAGCTTTAGGCCCTTTTCCGAGCTTGTCAATGCTTTTTTTTAGGGAGAGGTCATCAAGGTTTTGAAGGCTGGGATGAACGATCACAAAGGCATCCGGGACATTCAGCCCGAGATCGCTCAATATCTTCAACCCCCTCGCCTTACCTCCAATCTCTTCGTCTGTAATTTCGTGAATGAATCTGATCACAGGTTGTATTTATCCGAATGAAACCCGAATTCCACCATTCCAAGCCCATCGACCCGGTCAAATTTATAGTTGCCAATGGCTTCGAACATCAGGTATTTATGATCCATAATATAAGGAAAATGTCCTTTACGGAAAAACTCCATTGTATGCGTTTTACCGCTTCTCATTTTTAATTCTATCACAGCATTATCCGGTAATAATTTGTTTTTGGAAACGCTTTCAAGATCAGTACAATCGACCACTGCATCGATCGTCCCGTCAGGTTCAACAACGAATCCAGCAGTAAGCCTGCCAAGGAAATCAAACCGGATGGTGGTAACCGTCCAGCTATACCCGGCATCCGATTTTCCTGTAATCCAGTAATGACGGTCCCAGGTGGTCCAGTTGCGTGAGCCGAAGGAATGATCTCGCGATCCCCACATCTTGACATCATGTCTTATTCCATCAAGTATGATATATCCCGTGAGACTGCCTGTTTGCTCATAATGAACCTGATGAGTGTCTTTCAGGTTGAAAAAGAAACTGCGGCTCCATTTTGAGGATGCAATGGCATCGGCAATCAAACGCTGGTCAGAGCTCTTTGCAAAATCATAAACCTCATGTTCTCCGGTAAAAAGAAGATTCGTTTCACAGGTATGTTCCTTCCCATCCTCGCCGGTAACTTTGCCTTCATAGGTAATTCTCCAGATCTTGCCGATCTCAACGGGTTCCCATTTCAGATTCCCTAATTGAAATCCTTCTCCTTCTGCTCCCGGGTCGTTGTGTAAACCGAAGAAGCCCGACCCATTAAATTTAAAGTCAAACCAATGCTCATATGGCCGTTCCGGACCGCGAAAGGCCATGCGTGTAATAAATGCATTTCCTTCCCGGTCACCTCCATAGAAGTAAGAACTGTCATTGGGGAAAGGTTCTTTAAGATCCACATGTTTTTGTTCAAGGATTTCAACAGGCAACTGACGGCTCTTGGTTCGTTTCACCATCTGTCTTGCAAGAAATTGCTTTATCATATTTTAAGGATTTACCCGGCAAACTTAGAAAAAACTTATGACTTCTTCGAGATAGGATGATTGGAAGTTTTGAACTATATTGCGAACGTAATACTGGAAGCTGGATGCCGGGTGTGAGGCTTTATTTTCCAATCCCCATTTTCGTTTTCATATAACCCGCCCAGACTCTGTAACATGCACTATTAACGTGCAGAGAATCGGATTCAAAAAGATAATTACGCAGTTTTCCTTCTTTAT
>CAZUYY010000043.1:2725-11353 GCA_964624935.1 uncultured Prolixibacteraceae bacterium | reverse complement strand
TCAAAATCAGGAAGATATTTGGTGAATTTGAGCCATCGCTGCACACCGGCTCCGCCACTGGGTGGCCAGTAATAGCTGATGATCAGCACTCTTTTCATGAATCCTGCGTAACGGATTTCCTGATTTCCACTACAGCAAGACCTATAACTACCAGGATCAAAAAAATAGAACTTATCAGTGAAATTTTTTCTCCCACCCGATAGACTTTTGGTTCGAATTTAAATTCAACTTTATGTTCGCCGGCAGGCAGGATCATAGCACGTAAAACGTAATCGGTTTGAAAATGTGGCATCAGCTTTCCGTCAACATAAGCGTTCCATCCTTTCGGGTAATAGACCTCGGAAAAAACAGCAAGTCCGTTATTTTTTGATTTGTAACTGTACAAGAGATCATTCGGAGCGTAATGTTCTAGAAGGATAGCGTCCGAAGGATCACGTCCGGGAACGAATCCTTTCAGGTCGTCAGCAAATTTTTTATTGATTATAGCAGTCTCCCTGGGGTTGAATTTATGGATAGACCCGAGTTCTCCATCAGCATTATTGACAAGGGCAAAATTTTGTACAAACCAAGCGTTTCCAAGGGCATTCGTATTGGGGAACACTGCAGTCTGATTGTTCTTTTGGGGAATAATTATGTATTTCGTATTCAATAAGTTCAGGACACCGGTACTGTCGGTATTCATGCTTCGTGCAAAAGTTTCAATATCTGGTTGAATACCCTCATCAATTAATTCCTGGTACCGGCGCAGCTTTGCGCCATGATATCCGCCGATCGATTTATGGAAATAAGAAGTGCTTGCATCATTAAATGTGTTGACTGCCAGGTTCAGGACACGGTAGTCAGGTGTTTTATCCTGGAGTATCTGTTCATCGGCAGATGTGGGTTGGTAAGGCGTTGCCATTTCTGATTGTGATCTGAAGCTATCACTGTTCAGATATCTTTTGGCAATGGGATACATATCGACCAGAATAAGTAAAGCAATGATAAGATATGCATATTGCTTCCTGATTTTGTTAAACAGCGCAGCATACATGATTGCGCCTGTCAGGAGGATGAAGATCAAAGTCCGCCAGGCATCCATCTGAAGCAGGCTCTGACGATCTTCCCGGATACCTTGCATAAGCCAGTCGGGGAGTCCTGATTGTTTTGCCCTGGCAGCATCCGAGGCTCCCGTAAAATCAAGGAACATTCCCGGTATAAGTGCAAAGATCAGGGTGATACCACCAACTATCCCAACTGCGATAAAAAGTTGTTTCCTTAATTTTTTTATATTCCTTTCAGGCTTGAAGAATTCTTTTAACGCGAGTATCCCCAGCAATGGCATGGCAAATTCTGCGATGACGAGGATCATGGTCACAGATCTGAACTTATTATATCCCGGCACATAGTTGAAGAAAAAGTCAGTCAGTGCCATGAAATTATGGCCCCAGGCAAGACAAACAGACAATACAGTGGCTGAAAGAAGCCACCATTTTATAGGGCCTTTTATGATCAGTAAACCAAGAACAAACAAAAAGAAAATTATTGCGCCAACATAGACCGGCCCTGCTGTAAAGGGCTGTGATCCCCAATACATTGGCAGGGGCTGATCAACAAACTGGCGGACGTTTTCTTCCGGAACATTATTCGCCCTGAGGGCTTTGGCTGTATTGGAATTAATATCGAGCTTCTGATCGGTTCCTCCATAAAAATTAGGAATGAGGAGTGTCATGGTTTCCCCGACCCCATAACTCCATTGTGTGGCATAGTCTTTATCCAGTCCGGTAGTCCGGTTAGCTTTATTCGTTGTCAGTTCGGATTTCCCGCGGATGGTATAATTCCCGTATTCATATGTTGCCCAAAGACTGGTGATGTTTGTTGTCAAGGCAAAACCACCGGCAATGAAAATTATCGCAAGTGAAATAAAATAAGGTTTATATGTTTGTGATCTCACTGCCTGGATGAATTCACTGATCACAAGAAGGAACGCAATTATGACCAGATAATAAGTTATCTGGGGATGGTTTGCTTTAAGTTCAAGGGAAAGAAATACTGCAGAGATCAATCCTCCAAGGACGTATTGTTTCCGGAAAGTCAGAATAAAACCGGCAAGAACGGGGGCTATGTACCCGATAGCATGGGCCTGTGAATTATGACCTACATCGATAATGATCATGAAAAAGGATGAGAAGGCGAAAGCAATGGCCCCTGCAATGGATAGCCATGGATCGACTTTCATGACCAGCAGAAGGAAAAAAAATCCCAGGAAATAGAGAAAGAGCAGATTTGCAGGGCGTGGCAGTCCCAGTGTGAATATATTATCAAGGTAACCGACAAGGTTTGAGGTGTAATTGGTAGAAACCTGATATGCCGGCATACCACTGAACATGGAATTTGTCCAAAGGGGTTCCTGCCCGCTTGCTGCACGGTAATCAGTGATCTCTTTTGACATTCCCTCGAATTGGGCAATATCACTCTGGAAGATTCGCTTTCCTTCAAGCAAAGGACTGAAGAAAGCAAAAGTAATGACGATAAACAACGCGATGGCTGCCAGATACGGAGCGACTTTTTTGAATGAGATGTTTTTCATGATGATACAGATGAAAGGTCTAAAAATAAAAAAGAAGATAATTGCGAAATTACCTTCTTTCTTAAAACGAAATAAGAAAATTGTTTGAGATCAAAACAAAATAATTATTTCTGATCCATTGGTTCGTCGGAAACTGTAAGTTTTGTTCTTCCCTTGGCTCTTCTGGAAGCCAATACCTTCCGGCCATTTGCGCTTGACATTCGTTCACGGAATCCGTGTTTGTTCTTTCTTTTCCTGTTTGATGGCTGAAATGTTCTCTTTGTCATTTTATTTCAATTAAGGACGGCAAAATTACGATTATTTTTAATTCCTGCAAGGCAATTTAAATATTTATTAGAACAGTTTCCCACAATTGCAGGTAGAATAGCCGATAAAGGAACCCCAAAAAATCAAAAACGTCCACAAAATCCATGTCAAAGGGGAAGAAATGAACAAAACCCGGTTCATTTCTTTTCGTTCCGTTGCTTCTCCTGTGTTTTATGTGTTCGTACTTTGGTTTAAAAAAAAATGGAGAAAGTCCATTTCTCATTCATTGAACCAAAACCTTACTACGATAAGCCTTTTATGCAGTTAATCTCATCCGGTAAATTTTCATTTTGGAGAGTAAAGGCTATTTTTATTACGTTGATCATGATTACCGGAGTGTCAACTTCAGTTCTCGGACAGATTAAAGCCGCCAAAACTGAAATGGCGCAATACAATTATCAAAAGGCAATAGAAATTCTCCATCAGTTCATTCAAAAAGCAGATCCTAAAACAAAATTGGAAGCAACTCTGCTCATGGCTGATTGTTACCGCCTGGATAACGATATGCAGGATGCCAGGTCATGGTATTTCAAAGCAATCAAGATGGGGAATAATGCACCTTTGACTTATTTTTATTATGGTAAAGCATTGCGTGCCTGCGGGGAATACGAAACAGCAAAGGAGATATTTCTAAAGTATGATTCCCTCATGCCGGAAGATCACAGGGGAAAAATCTATGCAAGCTTTTGTGACAGCGCAATGGCATGGGATGAAAAGCCCTTTGCATTTGAAGTGAACAATGCGAGGAATCTGAATTCTTTATATAATGAATTTGGTCCGGTTTTTTATAATACAGGTGTAGTATTTGCCTCTGATAAGGTCATGACAACTGAGGATGAAAAAAAATCCGGTTGGAAAGGACATGGATATTTAAAGCTGGTGTTTGCCGATCCTAAGCAAAAAGACGATTTTTATGGTGAGTATAATCTTCCCAGGCTCATTCCTGAATTATACACCAGTGGCTCTAATGACGGTCCGGCAACGTTTAGTAAAGATGGAAATGAAGTTTTCATCACAAGGATTATCAAAACAACCGAAAAACCGAAAGAAGGAGCTGAAGATGAACAGTCCAATCAATTAAAAATTTACTCGGCGACCAAAACAGGGGATAAATGGTCGAAACTGAAGCCCTTTTTCTTTAACAGCAATCATTACTCTGTCGGTTATCCGGCACTCTCGCCCGATGGTAATTCTCTTTATTTTGTTTCTGACGTAGACGGTGGTTTTGGGGGCCTTGACCTTTATGTTTCTACAAGGGATGGTGAGAACTGGTCTCAGCCGGAAAACCTTGGCCCGATAGTCAATACTTTTGGAGATGAGACCTTTCCGTTCATGGCCGACAATGGTAATCTTTATTTCGCTTCTGATGGGCATCCCGGCTACGGCGGACTTGATATTTTTGTGACCAGGAAGGTCGGAAATGTATGGCTGAATCCACAAAACCTGGGCAGACCAATCAACTCCTCTTATGATGATTTTGCATTAGCAATGTACAAGAACGATTCAGTTGGTCTTTTCAGCGCTAATCGCCCGGGTGGAAGAGGGGAGGATGATATTTATACATTCCGTGTAGTTGGCCCGTTGCCTGCACTTACATCTCAGCCACCTATTGCAGCAGTTCAAAATCCGGTTCCCCAAAAGGAAGTCAATCTCACAATCAGGGAAGAACAAAAAGTCACGCCACCTCCGGCTGAGAATGTAGTTCCTGTTCCAGCTCCTGTTACTGCAGAAGTGACGCCGCCGACGCAAAAGCAGGAAGTTACTTCACAACCTAACGTGACTCCACAAGAGGAAGTAAAACCTGCAGTTACTGAAGAACAAAAAGTCCCAACTGTTCCTGTAACAGAACAAAAAGTACAACCTGCTCCTGCTGAGAATGTAGTTCCAGTGCCTGCTCCGGTCACAGCAGAAGTGACGCCGCCGACGCAAAAGCAGGAAGTTAATCCACAACCTAACGTGGCTCCACAAGAGGAAGTAAAGCCTGCAGTTACTGAAGAACAAAAGGTCCCAACTGTCCCTGTAACAGAACAAAAAGTACAACTTGCTCCTGCTGAGAATGTAGTTCCTGTTCCAGCTCCTGTTACTGCAGAAGTGACGCCGCCGACGCAAAAGCAGGAAGTTAATCCACAACCTAACGTGGCTCCACAAGAGGAAGTAAAGCCTGCAGTTACTGAAGAACAAAAAGTCCCAACTGTCGCTGTAACAGAACAAAAAGTACAACCTGCTCCGGCTGAGAATGTAGTTCCTGTTCCGGCGCCTGTTACTGCAGAAGTGACGCCGCCGACGCAAAAGCAGGAAGCTAATCCACAACCTAACATGGCTCCACAAGAGGAAGTAAAGCCTGCAGTTACTGAAGAACAAAAAGTCCCAACTGTCGCTGTAACAGAACAAAAAGTACAACCTGCTCCGGCTGAGAATGTAGTTCCTGTTCCGGCGCCTGTTACTGCAGAAGTAACGCCGCCGACTCAAAAGCAGGAAGTTACTCCACAACCTAACGTGGCTCCGCAAGAGGAAGTAAAACCTGCAGTTACGGAGGAACA
Organism: uncultured Prolixibacteraceae bacterium; assembly: GCA_964624935.1. Taxonomy (GTDB): domain Bacteria; phylum Bacteroidota; class Bacteroidia; order Bacteroidales; family FEN-979; genus FEN-979. The sequence goes on along the minus strand of CAZUYY010000043.1, from coordinate 5,938 downwards.
AAAAGTCCCGCCTGCTTCTGTAACAGAACAAAAAGTCCAACATGCTCCTGCTGAGAATGTAGTTCCTGTGCCTGCTCCGGTCACAGCAGAAGTAACACCACCAGTACAAAAGCAGGAAATTACTCCACAACCAAATGTGGTTCCACAAGAGGAAGCAAAACCTGCTGTGTCTGAAGAACAGAAAGTCCAGCCAGCCCCAGTTGCAGAACAAAAAGTACAACCTGCTCCTGTTGCAGAACAAAAAATAACTCCACCAACTGCTGAAAATGTAGTTCCTGTGCCTGCTTCTGTTACGAAAGAAGTTACACCCCCAATACAAAAGCAGGAAGTCCCTCCACAACCTAACGTGACTCCGCAACCGGAAGTACAGCCTGTAGTAACAGCCATAACTGCTAACCCAAAAATAATGGTCTCGGGTTGTATAAAAGATGGCACAACGCACGAAGCAATTCCGGCGGCAACTGTGTTTTTTCTAAATGAAAACAACGGCCAGGTGTTTGTGCATAAAGCTAATGAAACAGGTTGTTTCAGGTCGGAATTGTTGACCGGAATCAATTACAGGATCAAAGCAATGCAAACGGGTTATTCATCAGACTGTGTCCCATTTTTTTCAACCCTGTCAAACAGCCAGAGCGAAGCCGGGATCCCGAATGACTTACTTCTTGAAAAGATCGGCGTCATCCATACTTACAAAGTTGATAATATCTATTACGATTTTGACCGCTATTTTATTCGTCCGGATGCAGAACCAAATCTCGATAAACTTGTTCAGATCATGAATGAGAATCCGGTCACTGTAGAATTAGCAGCCCATGCCGATTGCAGGGGTCCTGCTGCTTATAATATGATCCTCACAAAGAAACGGGCTGCTTCAGCAGCTCATTACATCATTCAGAAAGGAATTAACGGCGCCAGGGTGACCAGTCACTGGTATGGGAAATCAAGATTGGTAAATAATTGCAACTGTGCCAAAGGAGTCCATTGTACAAGAGCCCAGCATCAGGCCAACCGCAGATGTGAGTTTACAATATCAGTACCAGCACTGACGATGGAAGAATCCACTATAGATCTTGAGAAATTTCATGAAGGGGATTCCCTCGATATTCGGTTGTTACCTCCTGATTTCTTTAAGAACTGTTCGCATCGTATGCTCAGCGGTCCCCTGGCTGAACTCCTGGATTCTTCAACACTTCTTAATCCGGAACAAAATCCCATTGTGTTATATACAGTTCAGATCGGCGCCTTCTCCTACCTTACGCCACATTTTAATAACCTGAATGATGTTATGAGCTGTAAAGGAAATGATGGCATTCTCAGGTGTTTTGTCGGGAAGTTCTCTTCTAAAGAGGATGCCATCTGGTTCAGGGATCATATGAGGTCCCGCGAGTTTAAAGATGCCTTCGTGGCAAAAATAGATGAAAAGCATAATCCGGCGGCTTCCAATCGAACGGCTTATCTGAGTAAGAAATAAAAAAGGCCTTTCATCAAGGCCTTTTTCGATTTTTTAATTCCTGTCATTTCACCGGAACCTCTTTCAACGTTTCAACCAGGAAATCCCAGAACTTCTGGACAGTCGCAATATTGACCTTTTCATCCGGAGAATGTGGATGAACAATAGTCGGGCCGAAAGATATCATGTCCCAGTCAGGATAAACGCCACCCATCAAACCACATTCCAGACCTGCATGAATGGCTGTTATTTTCGGCACAGTTCCATATTTCTTCTGATAGATATTCTGCATTGCCTTAAGGATCGGTGAGCCGGGATTTGGTTTCCACCCTGGATATTGTCCGTCAAAATTAATCTCAGCGCCTGCAAGTTCGAAAACACTCTGCATCATATGTTCGAGATCTATTTTAGCGGAATCGACAGAACTGCGAAGCAGGCAATGAACCCAAATGACACCGTTCTCAGATCTGACAATGGCCAGATTTGTGGAAGTCTCTACCAGCCCGGGCATCTCATCGCTCATCCGCATCACTCCGTTAGGACAGCCATAAATAGCGTTGATCAGGTTATTCTGTGTTTTCTCATCCATGACTCTTTTCGGAATATCCACAGGAACGGCCTCGATTTTCAGGTCTGGTTCTACTGCAGATAATTCTTTTTTTATCTTCTCTGTAATTCCCGGCAGACATTTCAGGAAATCATCCTTCATATCTGCGGGGATTGTAATTATTGCAAACGATTCTCTGGGGATAGCGTTTCGCAGACTTCCTCCATCGACCGACGAGAGTCGTAACCCATGTTTCCGGACACCATGCCAGAGAATGCGGAAAAGAACTTTATTTGAATTTCCACGACCCAGGTGAATATCCACACCACTATGTCCTCCTTTAAGACCGGTAACACTGAGCTTATAGGCAACAACACCTGAACCGGCATTAACTTCTTGAGAGATGAACCTGATGTTGGCATTGGTGCCACCGGCACAACCAATATACAATTCCCCTTCGGTTTCCGAATCAAGATTCATCAGGATATCTCCCTTTAGGATACCTGGCTTTAGTCCGAATGCACCGGTCATCCCTGTTTCTTCATCACAGGTGAACAATGCTTCAACAGGTCCGTGTGGGATATTTTTGGATTCGAGAATTGCCATAGCTGCAGCAACGCCCATGCCATTATCAGCTCCCAGGGTGGTTCCTTTTGCCCTCACCCATTCACCGTCAACAAAAGCATCAATCGGATCTTTTTCAAAATCATGAACTTTATCGCTGTTCTTCTGAGGTACCATATCGAGATGTCCCTGAAGAATAACGCCTTTCCTGTTTTCCATGCCGGGAGTAGCAGGTTTGCGGATAATAACATTACCCACCTCATCAATAATTGTTTCCAACCCAAGGCTCTTCCCGAAATTTACAGAGAATTGCTGAACTTGAACTTCTTTCTTTGAAGGCCTGGGTATTTGAGTCAGACCGTAGAAGTTTTTCCATAAGTCCTTTGGCTCCAGATTCAGAATGTCTTTACTCATAATCAATGTTCCTCCATTATTTATCTAAGGTTTATAAATTTTATTCCTGCCCAAATATAGGGATTTATTTGCCTTGGCCAGGTTTTTTTTCTATAGTTATTTCCTTAAAAGTGATATATCTTTCCCGGTAAAGCAGTGAAAGAAAATCTGTTACACGCTTCTCTGTTTCCTCCTGCGGATAAAGTTTTTCAGGATAGGTCGCCTGCAATCGGTTGCATAGTTCATTCACATTGCTGAT
>CAZUYY010000043.1:0-2625 GCA_964624935.1 uncultured Prolixibacteraceae bacterium | reverse complement strand
TAAAGAAGGCTCTACATTCCTGAAGAAGGTGGTGCCGGTTCATCCGGCTTGCCTGCATTTTTCAATGGGATCTGTATCAATACATATGCGATAATGGCAAGGACGATAAAGCTAATAAGGAAAGTCGGGTTTTTAAAGAAGCTGAAGTAATTGTAAAGGAAAATATTGAACACAGCAAAAATAGCTATTGCCAAACCCATCAAAGCTTCTCCCGCGATCAATCCTGAGGCGAGAAGCACGCCGGTATTTTCGACCCTGACTTTCTGCGCATTATTGAACTGTCGCTTTTCTGTAAAGATATCTACTGCGCCTTTTATCAATCCGCCAACAAAAATAGCAAATGTGGTTTCAATCGGCAGATACATCCCGACGCTGACAAGCATTGGACTCTTAACCTGCATCAGAATAAAGGCTGTTCCCATCAGCATACCTGCTATGATTAGCGGCCATGCCATTTGTCCCTGGACGATCCCCCTTGAAAGAATGGCCATCAGGCTGGCCTGGGGAGCAGGAAGGTTCTTACTTCCAAACCCACCGGAATAACCCAGGTTTTTTCCGCTTGCAATATCGCCGTCATTGAGGAAAGCAAGAACGGCGAACATGACTGCACCAGCTAAGATGACGCCGAGGATATCCCCGACCTGCATTCTCCAAGGTGTACCACCAAGAATATGACCGGCTTTCAAATCCTGAAGCATCTCACCTGCAACGGCTGCTGATACGCAAACGATGGCAGCAACACCCAGAACAGTTGCGACGCCTGCATTTCCCTGAACGCCTAATGCTACCAGAATCAGTGCTGTGACAACCAGTGCAGTCAGCGTCAGACCGCTTATCGGGTTGTTCGATGATCCCATTATTCCTACGAGATAACCGGATACAGAGGCGAAGAAGAATGCCAGGATGATCATGACAGTAGATGCTACAATAGCAATAAGAAGATTCGTCTCAAAAATAAAATAGGTAATACCGAAAGTCAATATGGCAACAACTGCAATTCCAACCATGATCCAACCAAAACTGATATCTTTTTCATTTCTTGGAACATGAGAATCAATCCCGCTGGCTGCTTTTTTAACATCTTTAACAGACCGTGCAATCCCGGTGCTCAGACTTTTCCTCATCTTGAACAGGGTAAAAGCCGCGCTCACGAGCATGCCGCCAATGGCGATCGGACGGATGATGAATTTCCATATCTGGAAGATCTGATAGCTGGGATCTGAAACTTTAGACATTGCAGTATCCATAGTCAGGGTTGCATCTTTGGTCATGAGAAAAGTAGCCCAATCGTGCAGGTTGACGCTTGGCATAAGAAAGTACATGATCATCGGGGCCATCAATCCCCAGGCAAGGAGTCCTCCACTGAAGTTCAGAGCTCCGAGTTTGGGTCCGATAATATATCCTACTCCCATATATGCCGGACTTACGCCTGGCGAGCTAAGCATCATACCACCATTACCCTGGAAAACAGTGCCTGTAATTGTTTGTTTTCCGAAGACAACGAATTTTTCCCACAGGTATTGGAATAACCTCAATTCCCCTAATATCTTTACCAAAGCACCAAGTCCCATAGCAGCAAAGAGAAATTTGGAACCACCGGCACCAGACTGTCCAGCCTTATGGATTTCTGAGGCAGCAATTGATTCAGGGAAGGGGAGTTCGGCATCTTCTACCATCACTCTTCTGAGAAGTGCGACGAACATAATGCCAAGAACACCGCCTGCGATGAGGATTAGTGTGGAGGTGATATAATGACCTAAAGTAAAGAATTCACTCCAGATCCCGGAAACGAAAAATGCAGGCAGTGTAAAAATGGCGCCTGCGGCAACCGATTCCCCGATGGAACCAACGGTACGTGCAAAATTTTCTTCCAGGATCGATCCTTTCATTAATTTCAGGATCGCCATACCCAAAACTGCTGCAGGATACGTCGCTGCAATGGTCATACCTGCCCTCAGTCCAAGGTATGCATTGGCTGCGCCGAGAATGACGGCGAAAAACAAACCGATGATGAGTGCCCTGAGGGTAAATTCTTTCATGTTGGTCTCTGCCGAGACGAAGGGAACATACTTTTTGTATTCGGCCATAGATTCCTCCTTTTTAGGATTAATAATGATGATGGAAATTTTCAGCTAATTAATGAAAAATCTATGAGATGGGCAATGAATATTTTCCATCGGGAGCATTCATTTATCGTATTAAACTGAAAATCAAAATTTAATGAAGTGATAATTTGTATATGTGCACAAGCTTCTTGGTTTGGAAATATTCTTCGGGAAAATAAATTGAAAGAGGATAGATCTGATAAACCGGAATCACTTTCGTTAGTTCTGCTTTCAGATCGCCTCCTTTAAGGTAAATCAATCCATTAGGAAAAGAATGAACGGAATGAGATGATAATTTATCCTTCAACATCCTGTAAAGATCAGGAAGTTGCATTACAGCCCTGCCGGTTATAAAATCGTATTTGTCTTTTATTTCCTCGAATCTTATCCTTACAGGTTTAACATTGTTGAGCCTGAGTTCCGAACGTATCTCTTCCACGACCCGAATCTTTTTTTCAATTGAATCTACGAGTGTAAATTCCACTTCGGGGAAAAAGATTGCAAGGGGAAGCCCGGGAAG
>CAZUYY010000042.1:0-11368 GCA_964624935.1 uncultured Prolixibacteraceae bacterium | reverse complement strand
AATTTGCAGAGGTCTATTACGCTCGTGGGCTTACCAAAGAAATATTAGGTCAAAAAGAAGATGGATGTTTAGATTTTAGCAGGGCTGGTGAATTAGGCTTCGCACAAGCTTATGTTGAAAGAAAGAAATACTGCCAATAAGAATAATGCTTTTAAGACACTTTCATGGTAAAATTGATTTCAGATAATGTGTATGTGTCTGATTATTAAATAACTACATTGAGCCTACCCCACTTGAAAAGAGAAGTCTTTGCCCTAAAGCGTACTGGATAGAAAAACCAAGCATATAGAACAGCTATAACCTGCAGCGGACGGTTTACCTATCTTCCCGCTTCTACGTTTTCTTTAACTTCTTTTTTAACATTGTTTTTTACTGTCTATTGAAGATTTTTAACCTATTTAAATGAGATTGTTTGTTCTATTGTTTGTACCGAATAGAAAAACCACCTACAGAATTTTTGTAAGTGGTTGATTTACTTGTGGGCCCACCTGGACTTGAACCAGGGACCACCTGATTATGAGTCAGGTGCTCTAACCAACTGAGCTATAGGCCCATTTTGCTTTACGATTGGACGATTTACGATTTTTATTTTCGCATTATCCCGTATTAGGGCTGGCAAAAATAGAAAATAAATCGCATTTTTGCAAAACAGTACTTTTATCCTTGCTCTGCTTATGCTTCAACTAATCGTAAATCCAACACCCAATACCCAATACCCAACACCTCAATATCTGCTCTCACCATGCTTCTCCTCTCTCCCAAAATCCCAAACCATTCCTCGATAAAAAACATCATCTTCGACTTTGGCGGTGTGATCTGCGACCTCGACATCCAGCGCACTGTTGAGAAATTCAAGACATTCGGCAAGCCAAGAATTGAGGATACCGCAACTCAGGAAGGAAAAGATCAAAGGTTTGAACATCTTGTCTCAAATTATGAAACAGGACTAATCACCTCTTCCCAATTCAGGGATGTGATCCGTAATTATTATCAGGTTTCCCCTTCCGACCAGGCAATAGACGATGCCTGGAATGCACTGCTGGTTGGAATTCCCGCTCCCCGTATCCGTCTCATTGAAAATCTCCGGAATGATTACCGCCTCTTCCTCCTCAGCAATTCCAATGAGATCCATTACATGAAATATTGTGAAGACCTCCGCCAACAATATGGTTACCCTGATTTCGATGCACTATTTGAAGACACTTTCTTCTCTTACCACCTTCATCTGAGAAAGCCCGATCCGACAATTTTTAGATGGGTTTTAGATAAAAGCAACTTGGATCCATCCGAAACAGCCTTCATCGATGATACTTTCATCAATGTAAAGGCCGCCCTTGACCTCGGCATCAACGCCTACTGCCTCCAGGAAGCCGAAGACATCACCGGCTTATTTTATAAACCTTAACCTCTTTTTTATAGACAAATAATTGAGACAAGAAAAACTCACCAGTTCACGAGTCCGCCAATTAACTTGTCCGCCCGTTCGCTTTTTTCGCCATCTTCCCATTTTGCCATTTTTCTTTTGTTAGGCATGACGCGTCACGATTTCACTTCTCCCTTGACTTTCCTTTAATTTTGTGTTAACTTTGCACTCCTTTAACTTCCTCTATAAAATGAAATTATCCCAATTCCGTTTTCACCTGCCTCCCGAACTCATTGCCTCCACACCCTCAAAAGCAAGGGATGAAGTCAACATGATGGTCCTCGACCGGAAAACCAAAAAGATTGAGCATCGGCACTTTAAAGATATTCTCGATTACTTCAGCGAGGGAGATGTAATGATAATTAATAATACAAAGGTCTTCCCCGCACGTCTCTATGGTGAAAAAGAAAAAACCGGAGCTAAAATTGAAGTTTTCCTGTTACGGGAATTGAACCGTGAATCCCGTCTCTGGGATGTCCTCGTCGACCCTGCCCGCAAGATAAGGATAGGGAATAAACTCTATTTTGGTGAAGACGATTCACTGGTGGCGGAAGTTATCGACAATACCACTTCCCGTGGCAGAACCATCCGGTTTTTGTTTGACGGCTCTTATGAGGAATTCAAGAAAACCATCCAGAGCCTCGGTGAGACTCCCCTTCCGAAAATACACAACCGCGCCGCAACAGCTGAAGATGAAGAACGATACCAGACAATATTTGCCAAACATGAAGGCGCCGTCGCAGCACCCACAGCCGGAATGCATTTTAGCCGAGAAGTGGTGAAACGGCTGGAACTGCAGGGCGTTTCTTTTGCCGAGATCACCCTCCATGCCGGCCTTGGCAATTTTCGCACCATAGACGTGGAAGACCTTACCAAGCATAAGATGGACTCTGAAGAGGTGATCATCGAACAGGACACCTGCGATATTGTCAACTGTGCGAAACTCGGAAAGAAGAGAGTGCTTGCCGTGGGTACCACGGTAATGAAAGCCGTCGAATCATCCGTTACCATCGCCGGTACCCTTAAGCCTTTCAGGGGATGGAGCAACCGTTTCATCTTCCCTCCCTATGATTTTAGCATCGCCAATTGCATGCTGACCAATTTCCAGTTGCCGCAATCGCCTATGATGATGATGGTAGCTGCCTTCGCCGGTTACGATTTCCTGATGGAAGCATACCGTATAGGCGTCGAGAAGAAATATAAGTTCTTTACCTATGGTAATCCCATTCTGATCATTTAATTTCTCATCCCCGGATTCTTGTCTGAAAATTCTGTTATATTGGTTGCTGGTGGAACCGGAACACGCATGAATACAAGTGTTCCGAAACAATTCCTTCTGCTGGCCGGACAGCCAATCCTGATGTGTACGATCAATGTTTTTCATCAGTTTGATCCGGCAATGCAGGTATGCATTGCACTTCCGGAACCTTATATTCTCTATTGGGAACTGCTCTGCCTTGAGTACTCATTCACCATTCCCCATCAGCTCGTAAAAGGTGGGGATACCCGGTTCGGTTCAGTGAAAAATGCATTGGAACTGATCAACGGGAATGGACTCGTGGCAATTCATGATGGCGTCCGTCCCCTCGTCTCGGTAGGAACACTAAGACACACCTTTGAGGAAGCCGCCAAAACCGGGAATGCTATCCCCGTGATCCATATGCAGGAATCCGTCCGTGAAACCGGCACCGACGGTAACAAAGAAATACCGCGCGAAAACCTCAGGATCGTACAAACCCCTCAGGTATTCCGGAAAGAATTAATTAAAAAGGCTTACTCATCAGCCCCCCATCTATCCTTCACCGACGATGCAACAGTCCTCGAAACTCTCGGCGAAACCATCCATCTCGTTGAAGGAAACATCGAAAACATAAAGATCACCCACCCTTCCGACCTCCATTATGCCGAAGCCATTCTTGGTTCTTCTTCTAATTTAAAAGACCCACTCCTAAGCGCTTTTTAGCGTTTTAGCGGTGAAAAAAAGTCTTTTCAGCGCCTTTGCAGCACAAATAAAGCCGTCTCAGATTGGCTTGATTTTTCTCCCCTTCCATTCATACGCCACAACATTCCCCAGTATCCCGATCATTGAAACATAAACAATATCCAACACCTGCACAACAGGATAAAGATACAACAACCTCCCCCCCCCCGTCAATCTCATGATCCTGAACAAGGCAGGCAATTCCAGGATCATTTTTATCCCTGTCAGGATGAGGAAGGTAAAGAATAACCGGAGATTAAAGATTCCGGCAACCAGCGTCGAAAGTAACAGAAAATTGAACAACCATGTCAGAACAGACACAGCCTTTATAACCGGGTTAGTAAACCCCCGGCTCTTTGAAACCCACCGCAGACGTTGGTTGAAAAATTCTCCGGGGTTCTTTTTCGCTTTCGTTAAAATAACGGCTTCCCCTGCAAACAAATACTTAATCGCCCCTGCCCCATATCGCCTGAGGATCTTCATCATCAGGAAAAGATCATCACCCGAAGGATACTGCAGGTCATTCTCTTTATCCGCCGTCTCAACCCATGCCTTTCGTGTAAAAGCCAGGTTAGCTCCATTGCATAAAAGAGGAAACCCTGAACGACAGGAACCTGCCGTCGCTGCCATAAGTCCAGCAAATTCAATGAGTTGCAGCCGTTCAAAAAATGAATCAGCTCCCTGAAATGTCACCGGTCCCAGGATCATCTCAGGATGCGATCGTTCATAAAAGCTCACGATAGAATATATCCATCCTGGTTTCGCCCGGGTATCTGCATCGGTCGTAACAACAAGCTCCCCTGAAGTCGCCACTATACCCGCCCGGATGGAAAGTTTTTTAAATGCCTGATCATTCCCAATGTTATCGGTTTGGATCAGCTTGAGGTTCATTGCAGGATGATCCCTCGCAAATTCCAGCACCCGCTCCTCCGTCCGATCATTCGAGTGATCATTTACAACAATTATTTCTATAAGCTCACTGGGATAATCCTGCCTCGCCAGTTCCCCGAGGCACTCTCCGATAGTCTCTTCTTCATTCCTCGCCGGAACAATAACGCTCACCCTGGTCACTCCCCGCTCCATTAATCTGCCAAACCGTTTCAACCGGAATAACCCCACATCAATCAGAACGATAAGACTGAAATAAAGGCCTGAAATGACTATGATCCCTGAATAAAAAATAGTAAGCGCTATCATAATTCCGATCAATTCATAAGTTGTCGTGACTTCACTCGTCAATTGTCAATCAAAAAATTCAATCTTTTCAGTTTACCTGTGAATTCTTCCTGAAGAACTTCAGCCTGAAAACAAACAACGTCCCTATAACCGCAGGAATTGCAAGGTTGATGATCCACAGCAGTGTCGCCGCCGAAAGGATCCCGATCATCACAGGATCACTCATGCCCGCTGAATGACTGAAATAGATCCCGAAGAAATAAATGGTGGCCGAATCCCGGATTCCCAGTTCGGTCAGGGTCACGGTCGGAACTATGGATAAAATAAAAAAGACCAGTGAAGTGATGATGATGCCGTCAAAGAGAGATACCGGAATTGAAAATATTTTCAACAATATAATGAATTGACTGGTAAAAACGGTATAACGAAGAAAACTCATAAAGATGACATAGATCATATCCCGTGGTCTAAATTCGGAGAAAACGGCCAGGTGTCTCCTGAATCTTTTCAGTCTCGACCGTAGCAGCTTCTCCCTCAAAACCGACAGGAACTGTATATTTAGCAGGAGGAAAAGAAGTAACAGATCCATTAGGATAATGAGAAAAGCAATACCGACAAAGATATATCCGGAGAAAAAAGTGGTATGGCCCAGGAATTTCGGTATGAACACCAGCAGTGCAAGTGTTCCTGTGAGAATAGTGATGTACAACTGGCACATGCTTCCCACGATCGTCAGTAGAATTCCTTCGACATGACTGGCTTTATCGAGGATAAATGCCCTTCCGACAAATTCTCCTGTACGGTTAGGTGTAAAAAAGCTGATGGAAACGCCCGTGAAAACAGCCTGAAGTGACTTGAAAAAAGAGACCTTTTCGATCTTTTTAATGATAAAACGCCATTTCTGTGATTCAATTCCCCAGTTGACCAGCATCAGCAATAAAACAAGGACCAGATAGTTTCTGATTCCCGGTTTCTCCAGCAGATTGGTAAAACGATCATATTGCTGGTGCCAGTCCCGTCCATAAAAGATCTTCTTGTAAAGAAATCCATAGGTCGCCGCCAGGATAAGAATTCCAAGCAGGATGTTATATGTTTTCTTTATTTTTGCCTTCATCTTATCAATAAAAAATTGGCAGACAATCGCATCATATTAGGTATCGATCCGGGCACAAATTTCATGGGATACGGGATCATCGTGATCACAGGGAAAAAGTTACATCTTCTATCGCTTGGAGTGCTAAAATTAAACAAAATAGAAGGTCATGCCCTGAAGCTGAAAAATATTTTTGAACAGACTTTTTCACTTATTGAGCAGTATCACCCAGATGAACTGGCCATCGAAGCTCCCTTTTATGGAAAGAATGTCCAGTCAATGCTGAAGCTTGGCCGTGCCCAGGGAGTAGCAATTGCAGCCGCTTTATCACGGTCTATCCCCGTCTTTGAATATTCACCAAAAAAAGTCAAGCAATCCATCACAGGAAAAGGCAGCGCCTCAAAAGAACAAGTCGCTGCCATGCTTCAAACGCTCTTAAATTTTAAAGAGATGCCCGAACACCTTGACGCCACCGACGGCCTCGCTGTAGCAATGTGCCACTACTTCCAACGTACCCCCGGCACAGAAAAAAAAAGTTATTCGGGTTGGAATGCCTTTCTCGCAGAAAACCCCAACAGAAAAGCATGACTACATGAGCTTCTGATACACCATCCACCACCTGTCCGGAATATCATTCGTACAGGCTGTCTGATAATCCTGGTAAGAACACGGAACCAGGTAATGCCGCTGGTACTTGATTCGCTGCTCGGACTGCAATGGGATCTCCATCCACCATCGGTCAGTCTTCTTGCTCTTGTAAAAGGTTAGCTCTTCCTTGTGATCGCTTATTGCAACGCGGTAACGGATATAGTCATCGTCATTTTTAAAAGGAAAATCATGAGGACGGCTGTAAAACCCTTCTATGAGATACCAGATCATTTGTGCTACCAGGTGGGCGGTCTGTCCATTCCGGTCGTACTGGGGATTAGTCTCATAAAAGCCGATGGAGGTAAGCTTATCGCTCAATCCTGCATATCGGATGATCTGGCAGATCTCTTCCCCGTAAAAACCATTTGGCGTTCCGTTAGCATTACCCGGAGCATCTGAAAACCGGATGGATGATACATCCACCGTGATCATGTCGGCGTTCCTTACTACAGGTTCCGCCTCTTCAATATTTGCCCGTAACGATCCAAGCCGGTAAACATCAAACATCAGGTTCTTCATCAGTTTCAGTGCTTCCTGATCAACAAAGTAAGTCTGGTAACCAAGGTTTGCATAGTTAAAAAGATAATTGGGCTGATGCAGGATAATGTTGCTCAGGAACGACCTGGATGTGACTTCATCTTCCGAACTGCCAAGGTCGAACATCGAATCGACAGAAACGATGTTGATGATTTGACCAAGACTCTGATAAGCCTGGTAGTTTGCATAAGTCAGATCCTGGCTGCCCCCGATGATAACAGGAAAGATTTCATTATCAAGCATCTCAGCAATAACCGATGAAAGCGCGAAATAGGTATCGGATACCCGGAATCCTGCCTTGATATTCCCCAGATCAACGATCTTTGGTTCGTATGATCCCGGAAACAGGTTGTAGAGATGTTTACGGATATAATCGGGTGCCAGTGCACTGCCCTCATTATTATATGCATTCCGGTCTTCCTTTACACCGATCAGCACGATATCGGCTTCATGATAATCAGGGAAATCCCCCGAAATCGTAAAAGCATTTATTTTATCCCCCATCCGGAGAATCCCCGAAGCCTCAGGCGTATAGCCAGGATCAACAGGCTCAAAAAATTCAGAAATATCCATGTCTTTTAATCAAAAATTCAATGTCAACGGCACACTTCTTAGCGCTTTTTAAGGTCTTTGCGCCTTAGCGGTTATTATTTTTTTTTCCTCGTTGTCCTTCCCGGCTTTGACGGTTCTGTCGTTTCCACAATACCCAGGCAGTCTTTCAGTGTCAGCTTTTTAGGATCGTTATTCTTCGGTATTTTATAATTCTGCTTCTTATAATAGATGTATGCCCCATACCTCCCATTCAGGATCTTCAAATCAGCATTTTCAGGAAATGACCGGATGGTCTTCTCCGCTTCCTTCTTCCGCTTTTCCGTGATGAGTTCAATAGCTCTTTCCAAGTCGATTTTCATCGGATCGTCGGTCCTGGCGAGCGAGCAAAATATAGATTTATGACGGACATAAGGGCCAAAACGCCCGGTATTGACAATTACTTCCGAATCCTCATAATCACCCAGGGTTCTCGGTAATTTAAAAAGTTCCAGTGCTTCTTCAAGGGTAATGGTATCTATGCTTTGTCCTTTTCTCAGGGAAGCAAACTTCGGTTTATTCTCCGTATCACTATCGCCAAGTTGAACGATCGGCCCGTACCTGCCAATTCTTACAAAGAGATTTCCACCGCTTGCCGGATCTTTGCCCAGGAGCCTTTCGCCGCTGACTTTCTTTGACGTCTCAAGGGTTTCTTCGATCCGGGCATGAAATGGATAATAGAAGTCATGAATCATTTTATTCCATACCAGGTGCCCTTCGGCAATCTCATCAAACTCCTCCTCCACGGTGGCCGTAAAATTATAATCCAGGATATTGACAAAATACTGCATCAGGAAGCTGTTCACCAAGTTGCCGATATCCGTGGGAAACAGTTTGGCTTTTTCGTAGCCGGTATTCTCTTGTTTAGTTTCTTCAGTCAGGGTTTGGCCAATAAGTCTGATCAGTGAATATTGCCGTACAATACCCTCCCTGTTTTCTTTTATCACATATTCGCGTTTCTGGATCGTGGAGATGGTCGGGGCATAAGTAGATGGACGGCCGATGCCCAGTTCCTCCAGCTTCTTGACAAGGCTTGCTTCTGTATATCTGGGGGGATGCTGCGTGAATTTTTGCTGTGCAACGATCTCCTGTGCAATCAGCTTATCTCCGGTAATAACGGGTGGCAGGATTCCTTCCCGGTTTTCATCTTCATCCTCATCTCTCGATTCCATATATACTTTCAGGAATCCGTCGAATTTTATAATTTCCCCGCTGGCGATAAATGTTTCTGTTGCTTTTGAGATGTCGATGGTAATATTGGTCTTCTCAAGAATGGCATCACTCATCTGAGAAGCAATAGTCCGCTTCCAGATAAGGTCGTAAAGTCGTCTCTGTGAATTGTCGCCCTCAATGGTTTTAAGGCTCAGGTAAGTCGGGCGGATGGCTTCATGAGCCTCTTGGGCTCCCTTTGTCCGTGTAGTGTACTGGCGTGTTTTTACATAGTTGGCGCCGAATGACTGAGTGATTTCTTCTTTAGCCATGCCCAGTGCCATCTTTGAGAGGTTCACCGAGTCGGTACGCATGTAAGTGATCTTCCCCGATTCATAAAGCTGTTGGGCTACGCGCATCGTGTTTGCAACGGAAAAACCAAGCTTTCTGCTGGCTTCCTGTTGCAGGGTCGAAGTGGTGAATGGCGGCGCAGGCGATTTCTTTGCCGGTTTTGTGTCGATGTCTTCAACAGTGAACAAGGCAGTCTTGCATTTTTCAAGAAAAGCAGTGGCATCTTGCTTCGTGCTAAACCGTTTGTTCAGTTCCGCCGTGATTTTGGATTTTTTCTCATCATCCTGAAGCAGAAAATCAGCCTGAACACGATAGGAAGATACTTCGGCAAAGTTGCGGATCTCTTCTTCCCTTTCGGCAATCAAGCGGACTGCAACCGATTGTACCCTTCCTGCCGATAAAGAAGGCTTTATTTTTCTCCAGAGCAGTGGGGAAAGTTCAAACCCTACCAGCCGGTCAAGTACCCTTCGAGCCTGCTGTGCATCTACGAGGTTTTTATCAATCTTTCTCGGATTTTTAATCGCCTCAGTGATAGCAGGTTTTGTAATTTCATGAAAAACGATCCTTTTCGTTTTCGATTCATCCAGGTCCAATGCCGAAACAAGATGCCAGGCTATGGCTTCCCCTTCCCGGTCCTCATCAGAGGCCAGCCAGATCGTTTCCGCATCGAGGACTTTCTTTTTAAGTTCAGTGATGATTTTTTTCTTTTCCGGTAAGATGATATATTGAGGAAGAAATCCATGTTCAATATCCACACCGAGGCCTTTTTTTGCGAGATCCTTCACATGCCCGAAACAGGATTTGACAATAAAATCATCTCCGAGAAACCCTTCAATAGTCCTGGCTTTCGCAGGAGACTCAACAATTACAAGATTTTTAGTCATTTCAAAAGATTAGTTAATACTTTGAAATCCGGCACAAAAGTAAAATAATTCCCGATTCAAATCACTTTCAGCTCTCTTCCTGAGTGAGGTTATATCTTTTTGAACGGCCAACCCCACCCCCAAGAGGGAGCGGCTAGTAGGTGGGGTTATTATGTTTACCTTTGTTCACTTTTTTCAGATTAATCCGGAAAAAAGGCAAAGGTAATACCGGTAAAGAGTGAAAAATAAAAAATTCTTCATAGAAACCTATGGTTGTCAGATGAATTTTTCTGACAGTGAGATCGTTGCATCGGTACTCGAAGAGGAAGGGTATATCAGCACGAAGGAGATCAGGTATGCAGATATCATATTTGTCAATTCCTGTTCCATACGCGATCATGCCGAACAGAAGGTAAGAAAAAGACTGGAATACATGCAGTCCCTGAAGAGGAAAAATCCCCGGCTGGTCATTGGTATGCTGGGGTGCATGGCCGAAAGGTTGAAAACACAATTACTCGAACAAGAACAGGTACTGGATCTCATCGCCGGACCTGATTCCTATCGTGATCTGCCACGATTGATAGCAGAGGTAGAGTCAGGCACAAAGGCCATCAATACGCTGCTTTCTGCAGATGAAACTTATGCTGATATCGCTCCGGTTCGGTATAATTCAAATGGCATATCCGCTTTTATATCGATCATGCGCGGCTGCGGGAATTATTGTGCATACTGCGTGGTGCCTTATGTCAGGGGCCAGGAGCGAAGCCGGGATACTGCTTCCGTCATCATGGAAGCCGAAGCCCTTTTTCAGAAAGGGTTTCGTGAAGTGACCCTGCTTGGACAGAATGTTAATTCTTATAACTGGTCTTCGGATGGCAATAAAACCTCATTTTCAGGCCTTCTGGAGAAAGTGGCCTCAGTGAACCCTTTGCTCCGGATCCGTTTTGCTACTTCACACCCAAAAGACATCTCCGATGAGTTGCTACGAACCATGGCACAGTACACTAATATTTGTAAAGCCATTCACCTCCCCGTACAGTCGGGCAGTACCCGTATCCTTAAAAAGATGAACCGCGGATATACCCGTGATAAGTATTTTGAACGTATTGATGCTATTAGAAGTTTCCTTCCGGAATGCGCCATATCAACAGATATTATCGCCGGATTCTGTGATGAAACAGAAGAAGATCATAAGGAAACCCTATCTCTAATGGAACAGGTGGGATTTGATTATGCTTACATGTTCCGTTATTCCGAAAGGCCCGATACCCTCGCAGCAGAGCACTATTCCGACAATGTTCCTGCTGATGTGAAAGACCGAAGGTTGCGCGAGATCATCGACCTACAGCAAAAACTCTCTTATCAAAGTAATAAAAAAGATGTCGGAAAGACTTTTGAAGTGCTGATCGAAGGCTGGTCAAAAAGATCAGATGCGTATTTTTCAGGTCGTAACTCAGAGAATAAAGTTGTGATATTTCCAGTCACCAGAAATAATCCCGGGGATTATGTCCGGGTAAAAATTACCCGTTTCACTTCTGCAACCTTGATCGGGGAGGCGA